>NZ_JBEOSP010000006.1:66159-125906 GCF_040303105.1 Kitasatospora sp. NPDC096128
CCCGACGCGCGCCCGCCCCCGCGCGGGGCGGGCGGGGGCGCGCCCCCCCCCCCCCCCCCCCGCCGCGGCAGCGAGCGATCAGAGGAGCTGGAAGGTCCACTCCTGCTGCCAGCCCGACTTGCAGGTCCACACGCCGAGCTGCTTGAAGTCGGCGTCGTGGGCGAGACAGTTGTCGTCGTCGATCTGGACCCGGTACTTCCCGCCGCCGAGGCTCACGAACTGCCACTTCTGGTTGGGGGTGTCACCCCAGGCCTGCTGCTCGGCGACATAGGTATCGGGGTTCTCGGTGAGGTTGTACCCGAGGTCGTTGACGATCCGGTAGCGGTCCCCGCCCAGCGGCTTGATCGTCCAGCGGGACCCCTTGTACCCCAGGACCCCGGCCACGATCGGCGAACCCCAGCTGGCGGTCTCGGTGGGGGCCGACGCGCCCAGCCCGTTGGCGAGCTTCAGGAACAGCGGCCGCTCGGTCGGGACGCCGGCGCCACCACCACCACCACCACCACCACCACCGGTGCCACCGCCACCGCCACCGCCACCACCGGTGCCGGGATCGGGCTTGGTCCCGCCGCCGGAGTAGCCCTCCAGCACCCACTCCTGCTGCCAGCCCGACTTGCAGGTCCACACGCCGAGCTGCTTGAAGTCGGCGTCGTGGGCGAGGCAGTCGTCCCCGGAGATCCGGATCTGGTACTTGCCGTTGCCGACCGGGACGAGCTGCCACTTCTGCTGGGAGGAGTTGCTCCACGGCTGGAGCTCGGCCATGTAGTTGCTGTTCTCGGTGAGTTCCAGCCCGTACGAGCTGGTGATCCGGTAGCGGCCGTCGCCCACCGAGGTGATCTTCCACTTGGACTCGGTGCCACCCCGGATGCCGGGGACGACCGACGCGCCGGCCGAACCGCTGACCGGAACGGCGCCCAGCCCGTTGTCGAGCTTGAGGGTCACGTCAGCGCCGTTGGCGGGCGGGGTCGGCGTGGTGGTCGGCGGGGTGCCGCCCCAGGCCCAGTTCTGGTTGGGCGCGTCCCGCCGGTCCTCGGAGCCGCAGCCCCAGGCCACCACCGGGCTGCCGTTGCCGGTCTGGCCGCTGTAGTCGTCGATGCAGACGTCCTTGGAGCGGTCCTCCTGGTCCACCAGGTGCCGGAAGCCGCCGCTGGCCGACATGTTCCAGCGCTGCCCGGGGTTGTCCAGGCAGTCCCAGACCTGGAGCTTGTTCCCAGGCGTGGTGTTGTTGCCCGGCAGGTCCAGGCACTTGCCGTTGGCCGCCTGGAGCCGGTACCCGTTGTAGGTCCACTTCTGCGCGTCGCCGCCGTTGCACTCCCACATCTGCACGGGGGTGCCGTTCGCGGTGCCGTTGCCGCTGACGTCCAGGCAGGCGTGGTAGCCGGGGCGGCTGGAGTCGGGGGTCAGGCTGCCGGTCCTGGTGCCGTAGCCGGACCGCCCGGGGAAGTGGATGCTGCGCACGTCACCGTCGCACTTGTAGGGCCGCGCGGTGCCCGACCGGCACGTCCACGACTCCTTCTTGACGCTGTCGCCGTCGTTGCCCATGAACGCCCAGTTCATGAACCCGCCGTCGGTTCGGTTACGGAAGGTCGAATCGCCCTGGAAGACCCAGATCCGGAACACGTCGTAGCCGGAGGGCTCCTTCTTGTCCTTGTCCATGAAGTGATTGAGCTTGTACGTGGTGTCGAGCAGCACCCCGTGCATGTCGGCCTTGTACTCGCCCTTGAACCACTCGGTGTCGTACAGGTCGGTGCCCACCGTCTTGTACACCATCACGTTGAACCCCGGGAACGTCTGGCTCAACTTCGTCGCGGTGCTCTGGGTGAACTCCGCATTGTCCAGCTTGTTGTTGTTCGCGGCGTCACGCATGCCCCGGATCATGTCGAAGGCCGAATTGATCAGCGCCGTCATGCAGTTGCCGCCACCCACGGAGGCCGGGGTACCACAGGTCGTGTCCACGGGGGGCGCCGCCGACGCCGTCGGGGCCTGAACGGCCAGGCCGCCGACCACGGCGACTGCGGCGACCCCGCAGGCCAGGGCGCGTTTCAGGCGGGACAGGGGTTCCACGTCAAAACCATCCTTCTTCTCGGTAAAGCTGGATGGTAGGGCCGGAAATACCGCTGCAGCGCCACCGTTGACGATATCCATACGTCCCGAACGAAAAGGCCCGGCGCTTTTTTACGCACCACCCCTGAAGTATCGGACGGTTATCACGAATTGATATCTACTGCAGCGGGCCAGGCGGGCGAGGGGAGGGCCAATTCAAACCACACGGATTTGCCGATCCAGCCCTCACCGCGCGGGTGGGCGCCCCAGGAGGCGGCGAGGGCGGCGACGAGTTCGAGACCCCGGCCGGACTCCTCGTCGGGAGCGGCGTGGCGGGGGACGGGCAGGGCGGGGCTCGCGTCGGAAACCTCGACGCGGAGGAGGGTGGGGGTGGAGAGGAGCAGGCGGACGCCGATCAGACGGTCGCGCGGGCCCCGGGCGTGATGGCAGGCGTTGGTGACGAGCTCGCTGAGGAGAAGTAGGGCGATCTCTGCGGACTCGACGTCGATCTGCCACTCGAAGGCCTGCCGGAGAAGCCGGATCCGGGCGCGGCTCGCACTTCGGGGGTGGCGGGGGAGCATCCACTCGACGACGTCGACGGGCTGAGTGTTCATCAAAATCCTTGAGGGGGAGGCAAGGAGGGCTTCACTCACAAGAACGAGTTCGGCCATTTCACTCTTCAAGGGTCGGCAGGCGGGCATAGCCTCAGGAGTAACGCCGCTGGTACAGCGAGAGCTTGACCGCCCTGTGACCAGGGCAGGGAGGGGCACGGGGCCGTGAGCACGCCGAAGCAGAACCCGATGTCGTGGAAGTACTGCGGCGATCAGCTCAAGCGGTGGCGTGAAAAGGCGGGCGTGACCCGGGAGCAGTTGAGCCAGGCGGCGAACTACGACATCGAGAGCGTGCGGTCGATGGAGGCGGGCAGGCGGAAGCCGTCGCTCAAGTTGCTGCACGTGGCGGATGAGCTGTGCGGCGCGAAGGGCATGATCGTGGGCGCGGCTGACTTCCTGGCGCCCGAGAAGTTTCCGTCCTTCTCGCAGGACTTCATGAAGTACGAGCCCGACGCGACCGTCTTGAGCTCATACGAGAACCAACTCATCCCTGGCCTGCTTCAGACCGAGGCCACCGCCCGCGCTCTGCTGAACGCGCACTGGCCACCACTGGACGACGACACCGTGGAGGAGCGTGTCTCAGCCCGCTTGGCTCGGCAGCTGATCCTCGGCAAGCAGACCAAGTCGTTCAGCTTCCTCATCGACGAGTTCGCCCTCCTACGCCGGTTCGGCACCGCTTCGGAACACAAGGAGCAGTTGGAGCATCTTCTTGACGCCAGCAAGCCGAGACACATCGACATCCAGGTAGTGCCGGCCACATGTCTTCATCCAGGCGTCAACGGCGCATTCGTTCTGCTGGAGACTGGCGATCACGAGCGCTTTGCCTATGAGGAGGGACAGTCCATGGGCTTCCTGTACGCCGAACCGGAGAAGGTAAATCTGCTGTGGCAGCGCCATGCGATGATCCTCCGGCAGGCCCTCAGCCCCGAGGAGTCGGCTCGTTTCATCGACAAGTTGACGGAGGAGCTATGAGCACCAACGTGATCTGGGTGAAGTCCAGTTACAGCGGGACCGAGGGTGGCAACTGCGTCGAGGTCGCCTCCTGCCCGTCCGCGATCCACGTCCGGGACTCCAAGGACAAGGCCGGCCCGAGCCTCACCTTCTCCCCCTCCGCCTGGTCCGCGTTCGTCTCGTTCGCCTCCGAAGCTCAAGCGGCACCGGCCGAGTGACCTTCTAGTCGAACGGGTGGGTAACCACCTTCCAACCACCCCTGCACGCAGCAGATATGACTTATCGTCACGACTTCGCCACAGCCGGTCCCCCCGTGTAGCGTGCGCAGCAACGAAACAACCCCCGACCGGTGCTAGGAACACCGAGCGGGGGTCTGACCACCCCGATCGAAAGTGACTCGATCCTGTGGCTACCCACGACTCTACCGCCATGGCCGCGCCCGGATACGGCAAGCAGTCCGCTCCGGAGCAACTCCCCCGCTCCGCTGCCGACTTCTCCCACCTCCCGGCGCGCGAGGCGTACCTCGCCTCGCTCATCGACCACCTCCCCGACGGCGCCGCCATGGACGTCAAGACCCTCGCCGCGTACCAGCCCCACTACGGGCAGATGGCCTGCCGCACGGTGCTCAACAACCTCTCCACCGCAGGTCACCTGCGTCGTGTCCGCGAGCGCCTCGAATCCAGGAACTGCCGCTGGGTGTTCCGCACCTACTTCTCCCGGACGCCCCGCTCCGACGCCTGGTGGAACCGTTTCCTCATGACCGGCGAGGCGTCAACGTCCGGAGCACCCGATCCCCCGAGGGAGCGAACGCTCAACCGCACGCCCCCCGCTTCGGCCGCCTACGCGGCCCTCTCCGGCCTCGGCCTCGCCGACGCCCGCCTCGCGCTCTCCGCCGCCGACTGCACCGCCCTGGAGCCGCTCGCGGCCGAGTGGCTGGCCCGGGGCGCCACCCCGGCCCTCTTCACCGCCGCGCTCACCGCAGGCCTGCCGCCGGACGGCGTCCACAGCCCGGCGGCCTTCACCCGCCGCCGCCTGCTCGACAAGATGCCCCCGGAACGGCCCCTCCCGGGGCCTCCCACCGCCCGCATCGTCGAGTGCACCGACTGCCGCACGCCCTGCCGCACGCCCGCCCTCCTCGGCGGCCTCTGCCGTGCCTGCCGTGGGACTCCCCAGGCCGCACCGCCCCTCCGGCGCCTCTCCCCGGCCATCGTCCGGGCGCACGCCGCACGAGCCCGCCAAGCGATGATCACATCGCCGAGATCGTGAATATTCACAGGCCATGCCGTGAACCTATGCAAAATCCAAAGGTGAACTAGGTTACAAACCTTGCAATCCAAGACGGCCGGTTTGCCCACATGCTGAGATCCGTGCAATAGTCAAGACATCAAGACTTCGGCGGGCCCGACCTGGCACTGCCGACGCCCATCGCGCGACACGCACCCCCTTGGCCGCGCGATGACCTGCACGGGCCCCCACCGCCGACCACGGCGAATCCGGGGGCCCTGCGCGTTTCCCGGGCCCGGGAGCCCGCCGCCTCAGCCCCGCTCGCGGACCCTCAGCTCGAACCAGACGCCCTTGCCCCGCGGCAGCAGGTCCGCACCCCACCGGTCGGCCAGGTCGTCGACGATCTTCAACCCCCGGCCTCGCTCGTTCACCGGCCGGGGCTCGGCCAGGATCATGCAGGGCAGCGCCCTCGACGAATCCCGGACCTCGATCCGCAGCCACCCGGGCTTGCGGCTGACGTGCAGTCCGATGGTGCGCCCGGCGGCGTGCCGGACGGCGTTGGAGACCAGCTCACTGGTCAGCAGTTCGCCCGCCTCCAGGTGCTGGTGGAGCTCCCAGGACTCCAGGACGTTCAGGACCAGCCGACGGGCCACCGGGCCCGACTCCGGCCGGGACGGCAGCCGCACCTCGTTGGGCGCGGACTGGTCGCACAGTCTGCCGGAGTACATCTCCTGCAACTCCTGGGAGCTGAGCCGCTCCAGCGCCGACAGCGCACCCTGGACGTCGATCCACGACGCCTCCGCGACCCTGCCGGCCGCGGGAACCGATGACTGATCTGCTTCGCCCCAACCCGCCATGCGGTCCATCATTGCGGAACGCAAGCGGCCGCGTACGGACAATGAACAAACGATCTCCCCCGAGTCGGCATATGCCCGGAGCAAGCCTGCGCCCGGAAAGCGTCAACCCGGGCCGACCGAAGTCAAGCCCGGGTTGACAGCGAACCGCCCCTACCAGGCGGTTACCACTGGCTCCACGGCAGGTTCCAGCCGCTCAGCCCGTTCGCCGGGTCGAGCGTCTCCTTCTTGATGGAGTTCTTCACGATCACGACGTCGCCGACCAGCGTGCCCGCGTAGAACTTGCCCATCGTGGTGGAGTCCCCGCCGCCCTTGACGTCCTTGAGGCCGACGCAGCCGTGGCTGACGTTGTCCTCGCCGAAGCTGTTGCTCCACCAGTTGCCGTGCACGTAGGTGCCCGAGGTGGTCAGCCGCATCGAGTGCGGCACCTGGAGGTCGTAGGGCGCGCCGGTCATGCCGGGCATGGTGCTGGACTGCATCCGCACCGTGCCCTCCTTGGACATGACCACCATCGTGCCGTTCCAGGTGGGGTGTTCGTCCGAGCCGGAGGTGATGTCGATGTCGGTGTTCTGGCCGCTGGTGGCCACCGTCATCTTGTGCGCGGCGGCGTCAACCGTCGAAACCTGCGATCGCCCGATCGTGAAGGGCTCGTCCCGGTCCGTGCCGTACACCCCGGGGGCGATCTCCACGCTCTTGAGGCGGTAGTGCACCGTCACCTTGGTGCCCGGCTTCCAGTACTGCTCCGGACGGAAGTCCAGCCGGCGGTCGTCGAACCAGTGGCCCTTGACCACGGTGCCGTCGCTGGCCTCGAAGCTGATGCCCTTGGTGACCGCGTCCTTGTTCTTCACGTCCTTGCTGAAGTCCACCGAGACGATCATGCCGACGCCGTAGGTGGCGTCGTTGTCCACGTTGTCCGAGGCCTTGGCGAGCGCCTCCGGGGTCAGCGTGGTGAAGCTGCTGTCCGCCTCGGCGACCGCGCCGTTGGCGTCCGCCGCCATCGCGCTGACCTGGTAGGCGGTGCCCACCGAGAGCCCCGCGGACGGGGTCCAGCTGGAGCCGTCCGCGGCGATCGTGCCGGGGACCTCCTTGCCGGTCTTGTCACTCACCTTGACGGTGGTCAGCTTGCCGCCCGTCGCACCGATCTTGAGCGCGCCCGGGGCGACGTCCACCGAGCCGTTCTTCGGCTCGATGCTCACCGCGGCCGTGGACACCTTCGGCGCCGAACTGCCGCTGGGCGCCGCGGACACGGAAGCGCCCGCACCGGCCCCCAGATCGGCCTTGGCGGCACCGCTCCCGCTGCCACCCCCGCTGCCACCGCTGCACGCGGCGGTCAACGTCATCGCCCCGCCGATCAGACCGACGGCCACCACCCTGCGTATCGACCTCAACGCCGATTCCCTCCCTTGCTCCCCGCGGTCACGACGGACCCGACCCATAGATGTGCCGAGCCATCGAAAAGGTTGCGCCATTCGAGGGGCTTTCTGCCCCGAAAACCGAGCGGCCCGACCACCCCAACGGGTGAGTCCGGGCCGCTCGTACAGAACTCCGGGCCTACCAGTTGGCCCAGGTGATGTTCCAGCCGCCCAGCCCGTTGGAGGGCGAGACGGTCTTCTCCTTGCTGTTCACGACCTTCACCACGTCGCCGACCATCGAGTCGTTGTAGAACTTGCCGGCCACCGAGGAGTCGCTGCCGCCCTGCAGGTCCGCCATCGAGATGCAGCCGTGGCTGCCGTTGAGGTTGCCGAAGGGCATGCCCTTGTACCAGTAGTTGCCGTGCACGAAGGTGCCCGTGGTGGTCAGCCGCATCGCGTGCGGCACGTCCGGGATGTTGTACTCGCCGCCCAGACCGACAGTGCGCGAGTCCATGTGGGTGACCTTCTCCTTGGACATCACCACCATGGTCCCGTTCCAGGACGGCGTCGCGTCCGCGCCCATGGTGACCGGCAGGACGGTGCTCTTGCCGTCCCGCTCGACCGTCATCTTGTGGGTCTTGGCGTCGGCGGTCGAGATCATCGACCGGCCGATGGTGAACGGCTCGTCCTTGTCCACGTCGCCGTAGACGCCCGGTGCGACCTCGACGCTCTTCAGCCGGTACTTGACGGTCACCTTGGTGCCGGGCTTCCAGTACTGCTCCGGGCGGAAGTCGACCCGGCGGCTGTCGAACCAGTGGCCCTTGACCACGGTGCCGTCACTGGCCTCGACGGTGATGCCCTTCAGCACCGCGTCCTTGTTCTTCACGTCCTTGCTGAAGTCCACCGAAACGATCATGCCGACGCCGTAGGTGGCACCGTCGGCGATGTTGTCGTTGGTGGAGACCTTCTTCTCCGGCGTCAGCGTGGTGAACGAGGTGGTCGACGCGGCCACCAGCCCGGCGTCGTCCTTCGCCTGCGCGTTCACCTTGTACGTCATGCCGACGGCGAGCGCCGCAGCGGGCTTCCAGCCCGCGCCGTCCGGGGTGATCGTGCCCTGGACCGGCTTGCCGTTCTTGTCGGTCACCTCGACCGCGGTCAGCTTGCCCTTGGAGACGGACACCTGCAACGCGTTCGGCGCGACGTCCTGGGCGCCGTCCTTCGGCTCGACCGCCAGCACGGCCACCGAGGCCTTCGGCGCGGTGTCGCCACCGCCCGGGGCGGCCGTCCCGTTCACGTCCGCCGACGCCGGCGCCGTCGTCGACGCCGCCGCGTCAGCCGAGCTGCCGCCCTTGTCGTCGTTGCACGCCGCGGTGAGCATCAGCACCCCACCCATGACCAGCGCCATCGCACCCCTGCGCCCGCCGGTGCGTATCGCGGCGCCGACCGTCTTCCCCGTCTTCACGAAATCTCCCCTCGCGGTACTCACTCACTTGACGCGACGGGCGTCCCCAAGAGTTGCACCGGGTCCCGACCTTTCGGGGGCGGCCCCGATGCGCCGGAGCAGGATAGCCGGGCCGTTCGGGTGCAGCCCCGGGGGGAGGCGGTCCGCGGGGGAGGTGCCTACCGCAGCGCGCTCCCGGCCACCCACTGCTCCCACGGCACGTTCCAGCCGTTCAGCCCGTTCGACGGCGGCACGAAGTCCCCGGCCGAGGCCCGCACCTCCAGCACGTCCCCCGGGACGGTGTGCTCGAACAGCCACCCCGCCGGGGTGTCCTTGCCCGCGCCGCCCTTGGTATCGGCCAGGCCGATGCAGCCGTGGCTGGTGTTGGCGGTGCCGAACACCCCCGGGTCGGCCCAGTAGTTGCCGTGCAGGAAGGTGCCCGAGGTGGTCAGCCGCATCGCGTGCGGGACGTCCTTGATGTCGTACTCGTCGCCCATCCCGACGGTCTGCGAGTTCATCCGGGTCAGCTTGTACTTCTCCGACACCACCATCACCCCCCGGTAGGTGGAGTGGTCGGGACTGCCCCCGGAGACCTTGAGCACCCGCACCACCTTGCCGCCCGGCCCGGAGCGGACCGTCAGGGTGTGCGCGTCCAGGTCCACGGTGGACACCTGCGCCCGGCCCACGGTGAAGTGCAGGTCCCGGTTCTGGCTCCCGAACTCCCCCGGCGCGCCCTGCACGTCCTTGAGCCGCAGCGCCACCGTCACCTTGGTGCCGGCCGCCCAGTACTGCTGGGGGCGGACGTCCAGCCGCTGGTTGCCGAACCAGTGCGCGGCCACCGGCACCGGCGGATCCGCGGTCACCCGCACGGCCCGCTCCACCGCCGCCCGGTCACCGATCGGACGGCTGAACCGCAACGAGACCGGCATCCCCACCCCCACCGTGGCCCCGTCCTCCGGGGTGAAGAACGCCACGAAGGTGTGCGCCCTGGCCACCGTGGAGAACTCCGAGTGCTGGGCCGCCCGCTGCCCCTGGTCGTCCTCCGCGACCGAGTCCAGCGTGAAAGCCGTCCCCAACGGCAACGGCCCGTCCGGCGACCACGAAACACCGTCCGCCCCGATCGCCCCCGGCAGCTCCACCCCCTTCGCATCCGCCAACCGGACCGAAACCAAGCGCCCCTGACCGACACTCACCCGCACCGGCCCCTCCGGCGGCACGTCCTGCGCCCCGTCCGCCGGCAACGCCGCCAGCACCGCCCGCGACGGCGGCGGAGGCGGCGTACGCACCCCACCCCCCACCGCGTCCCCCGCCGGCGCCCCCGCCGACCCCCCACACCCACTGACCACGGCCAGACAGCACACCCCCGCCGCCACCCGCCGCGCCCACACCCCAACTCGGCGCCGCATCCCGGGGCCTCCCACTGTTCACGTCCGACGCCGGAACCAACGAGCCCCCTCCCACCCGAGACACGCCGAACACCTCGGAATCCCCCCACCCGCCCCAACCAACGCACACCACCCCGCACCCAGCACCCACCCGCACCCACCCACCCACCCTCACCAACCCCCACCCCACCCCTCACCCGCCCCAGGCGAGAGGGACGCGCTGCGGGAGGGGGCGGTGGAGGGGGTGGCTGCGGAGAGGGGCGTGACGGGTGATTTTCAGACCGCCAACGGCGAGTACCCCCACCCCACAGGGTCGGCGGTCGGAAAATCATCCAGCCCCCGGAGCGGCCACCCCCGGAACCGCCCCCGGAGCCACCCACCCTCCCGAAAGCCCACCCCCACACCCCAGCCCCGCGCAGCGGCCTGCTTCCCCGTCCCACATTCCGGGAAAGAAAAGGTGAACGGGGCCCGGGACCCCCCGTTCAGGGAGGGTACGACCATGGCCTCACGTCAGGAGCCGGAAGCCGAGGCACGACCGGGCAGCTGGCAGCCCCTGGGCGCCCGCTTCCGGACGGACCCCCGAGGCAGCAGGAACGGCACAGGAACAAACTTCGCCCTCTGGGCCCCCGGCGCCGAAGCCGTCGACCTGTGCCTGTTCGACGAGGACGGAAGCGAGCACCGCCACCGCCTCACCGAACAGGACCTCCAGGTCTGGCACGGCTTCCTCCCCGGCGTCCGCCCCGGCGCCCGCTACGGCTTCCGGGTGCACGGCCGCTGGGACCCGTGGACGGGCGCCCGCTGGAACCCCGCGAAGCTGCTGCTGGACCCGTACGCCCGCGCCGTCGACGGCTGTTACACCTCCCACGACGCGGCCTGCTCCGCCGTCCGCAACTGGCCGGAGGCCGACGTCGCCGACACCGTCCGCGACAACCGCGACTCCGCCCCGTACGTGCCCAGATCCGTGGTCGTCCACGATGACGACGACTGGTACGACGACCACCGCCCGAAGACCCCCTGGGCCGAGACGGTCCTCTACGAACTCCACGTCCGCGGCTTCACCATGCGCCACCCCGACGTCCCCCCGCACCTGCGCGGCACCTACGCGGGCCTGGCCCACCCCGCCGCGATCGCCCACCTCACCCGCCTCGGGGTGACGGCCGTCGAGCTGCTGCCGGTGCACCAGTACGCCAGCGAGGACCACCTCCAGGCCCGCGGCCTGGTCAACTACTGGGGCTACAACACGGTCGGCTACTTCGCCCCGCACGCCGGCTACTCGGCCTCGGGCTCCCGCGGCGGCCAGGTCGGCGAGTTCAAGCGGATGGTCCGCGCCCTGCACGCCGCCGGCATCGAGGTGATCCTGGACGTGGTGTTCAACCACACCGCCGAGGGCGCCGAGCTCGGCCCGGCACTCTCCCTGCGCGGCATCGACAACGCCGCCTACTACCGCCTGGCCCCGCACCGCCCGCGCGGCTACGCCGACTACACCGGCTGCGGCAACACCCTGGACACCCGCCACCCGCAGGTGATCCGGCTGATCACCGACTCGCTGCGCTACTGGGTCTCCGAGATGGGCGTGGACGGCTTCCGCTTCGACCTCGCGGCCGCCCTGGCCCGCGGCGGATCCAACGGCACGGACGCCGTAGACATGGACCACCCGTTCCTCGCCGCGGTCTCCCAGGACCCCCTGCTCAGCCGGGTGAAACTGATCGCCGAGCCGTGGGACGTCGGCCCGGGCGGCTACCAGGTCGGCGGCTTCCCCCCGCTGTGGGCCGAGTGGAACGACAAGTACCGCGACACCGTACGGGACTTCTGGCGCGGCGCCCGCCCGGACGTGCGCGAGCTCGGCTACCGGCTGACCGGTTCCTCGGACCTCTACCAGCGCGGCGGCCGCCGCCCGTACGCCTCGGTCAACTACGTGACGGCGCACGACGGTTTCACCCTGCGCGACCTGGTGTCCTACGACCGCAAGCACAACGAGGCCAACGGCGAGGCGAACCGGGACGGCACGGACGACAACCGCTCCTGGAACCACGGCACCGAGGGCGAGACCACCGACCCGGAGGTGAACGCCCTACGGCTGCGCCAACTCCGCAACCTGACGGCCACCTTGCTGCTCTCCGCGGGCGTCCCGATGATCACCGCCGGGGACGAGCTGGGCCGCACGCAGGGCGGCAACAACAACGCCTACTGCCAGGACAGCGAGGTCAGTTGGCTGGACTGGTCGCTGCTGGACGACCCGCGCTGGCGGGGGCTGTGCGAACTGACCGCCCGGCTGGTCCGGCTGCGCCGGGCCCATCCGGTGCTGCGCCGACGGGCGTTCTTCTCCGGCCGGGCCGTCGTCCCCGGCGGTCAGCCGGACCTCGCCTGGTTCACCCCGCTCGGCAAGGAGATGACCGAGGCGGACTGGTTCGGCCCCACGGCCTGCCTCGGCATGCTGCTGTCCGGCACCGCGATGTCCGAACGCGACGACGCCGGGCTCCCGTTGGCCGACGACAGCTTCCTGCTGCTGCTCAACTCGGGCCACGAGCCCGTGCTGTTCACCCTGCCGGGCGAGCCCTGGGCCGAGCCGGAGGCCGCGTACGCGACGGTGCTGGACACGGCCGCCGAGGCCGCGGGCGAGCCGTACCCGCGCGGCACGGTGGTGCTGGGCGGACGCTCGCTGCAACTGCTGCGCGCGCCCGCCCCCGCCCCCGCCCCCTGAATCAACCGCGAGGGTCAGCCACGGGCGCGCCCGACCTCGACGTTCTCCAGGACGCCGAGCGCGTCCGGCACCAGCACCGCCGCCGAGTAGTAGGCGCTGACCAGGTAGGACGAGACCGCCTGCTCGTTGATCCCCATGAAGCGGACGTTCAGGCCCGGCTCGACCTCGTCCGGGATGCCGACCTGGGTGAGGCCGACCACGCCCTGGTTGTCCTCGCCGACCCGCATCGCGATGAAGGAGGTGGTCTGGTCGTCCGCCACCGGGATCTTTCCGCAGCTGAAGATCGGCACCCCGCGCCAGACCGGCCGCTGCTTGCCGAGGACGTCGACCGTGCCCGGGTAGACGCCGCGCTTGTTGCACTCCCGCTCGAAGGCGGCGATGGCCCGCGGGTGGGCGAACAGGTAGTCGGTGTCGCGGCGCATGGCGAGCAGCTCGTCCAGGTCGTCCGGGGTGGGCGCGCCGGAGCGGGTCTGGATCCGCTGGTCGAAGTCGGCGTTGCTGAGCAGGCCGAACTCCGGGTTGTTGATGAGCTCGTGCTCCTGCCGCTCACGCAGCGCCTCGATGGTCAGCCGCAACTGCTCCTCGGTCTGGTTCATCGGCTGGTTGTAGAGGTCGGCGACCCGGGTGTGGACCTTGAGGACGGTCTGCGCGACGCTCAGCTCGAACTCGCGCGGCTCCAGCTCGTAGTCCACGAAGGCGCCGGGCAGGTCGTACTCGCCCTGGTGGCCGGCCGAGAGGTCGATCTGCGCCTCGCCGTGGGCGTTCTGCGCCTGGGCGGCGTCGGCGGCGAAGCCCAGCAGCTGCTCGCGCAGCGGCGCGGAACGGTCGATCAGGTCCTGGAGCCCGGCCGCGTCCAGCGCCATGGCGACGCCGGCGGTGGCGGCCCGCACGGTGTACGGCCAGTTGCCGCCGGGCTCGGTGATCACCTCGTCGCCGACGTGGTCGCCGTCCGCGAGGGTGCCGAGCACGGTCTCCTCGCCGTACTTGCCGGTACCGATCCGGTCGACCTTGCCGTGGGCGATCAGGAACACCTCGGCGATCGGCGTCCCCTCCTGCACCAGGACGTCACCCGGCCCGAAGTCCCGCTGCACGAAGCGGCGGGCCAGCTCGGCCAGCACCGCCTCGTCCTCGAATCCGCGCAGCGCCGGCACCTCGGTCAGCGAGGGCGCGATCACCGTCACCGTGGAACCGGTCTTGGCGAACGCCACCCGGCCCCGCCCGGTGGCGTAGCTGAGGCGACGGTTGACCCGGTACGTACCCGCGCTGACCTGCACCCAGGGCAGCATCTTGAGCAGCCAGCGGGAGGTGATCTCCTGCATCTGCGGCTTCGACTTGGTGGTCGTCGCCAGGTTGCGGGCGGCGGTGGTGCTGAGGCTGAGCTGGGCCCTCACCCGCACGGTTGCGGAGCCGGGGCCGGGGCCGGGGGTGGGCTCGGTGTCGACCGTCATGTCCACACTCCTGTCACTCGCTTGTCAATGAGCATCCGTCAGGAGATGTAATCGGCCGTTCGGCAGGCGCCCGCAAGAGGCGCGCGGCGCACTCCTCCCTGCACGAACGGCATTGCGCGCCCCGCGGCGAACCCGCACCCCGCCCTTGCGGGTGGCCGGTTCTCGGCGGCCGTCGCCGACAGGGGCGAAAAACCGGATGAGAAATGACGGGCTCTCCGCCTACCCTCACCGCGATGGCCGAGAACAGACAAGACTCCGACCGCACGACCGGGCGCCGCCGCTCCACGGTCCGCTCGCTGCTGCGCCTGTGGCCCTACGCCCGGGCCGTCCGCGGCCGGCTCGTGCTCTCGGTGACGGCCGCCACGCTCGCCATGATGAGCACCCTGGCCGTCCCGGTGGTGCTCGGCCGGATCGTCGACGGCCCGCTCGCCGACCACGACCTCCACGCCCTGTGGCCGCCGGTCGGCCTGCTGCTGCTCCTCGGACTGGTCGAGTCCGCACTGTTCTACACCCGCCGGGTGGTCCTGTCCCGCCCGCTGGGCCGACTTGAGGCGGCCATGCGCGCCGACCTCTACGCCAAGCTCCAGCGGCTGCCGGTCTCCTTCCACGACCGCTGGGGCTCCGGCCAGATGCTCTCCCGGGCCACCACCGACATGAACGCCATGCGGCTCTTCCTGGCCTTCCCGCTGGTGTTCCTGGTCGTCAACTCGGTGACGTTCCTGGCCGGCACGGTGCTGATGTTCGCCCAGGACTGGCGGCTCGCCCTGATCGTCCTGCTGCCCGCCGCGCCGCTGCTGGTGCTCACCCGGCGCTTCGAGTCCGGTTACTCGGTCACCGCCCGGCTCGCCCAGGACCAGAACGGCGACCTCGCCACCGTGGTCGAGGAGTCGGTGCTCGGCATCCGCATCCTCAAGGCCTTCGGCCGGCACCGCTCGATGGCCGAGCACTTCCGCGAACAGTCCCACCGGCTGCGCCGCACCGAACTGCGCAAGGCCCACCAGCTCGCCAACCTGTGGGCGGTGATCGTCGGCCTGCCGGAGATCGCCCTGGGCTGCGCCCTGGCCGTCGGCGCCTACCTGGTCGCCCACGACGAGCTGAGCGCCGGCACCCTGGTCGCCTTCCTCTCCACCGCGCTCGCCCTGCGCTGGCCGGTCGAGTCGCTCGGCTGGCTGCTCGCCTACGCCAACGAGGCCGCCACCGCCACCGACCGGTTCTTCGAGGTCATCGACGAGCCCGAACCCGCCGACCCGGCCCCCGCCGGGGCGCCCCGAGAAGCGTCCGCCGGCCCGGACGGCATCCGCTTCACCGGCGTCCGCTTCCGCTACCCCGACGCCCCCGACGGCACCCCCGACCTGCTGGCCGGCATCGACCTGCACGTCCGCAGCGGCGAGACGATGGCCCTGGTCGGCGCCACCGGCAGCGGCAAGACCACGCTCACCGCACTGCTCCCCCGGCTGTACGAGGCCACCGGCGGCCGGATCACCCTGGACGGCCGGGACATCGCCGAACTGCCCCGGGAGGAGCTGCGCGCCCTCGTCGCGGTCGCCTTCGAGGAGCCCACCCTGTTCTCCGCCACCGTCCGGGAGAACGTCCTGATGGGCGCCCCCGGCGCGGACGACCGGCAGCTGGCCTCCGCCCTCGCCACCGCCCAGGCCGGCTTCGTCGAGAAGCTCCCGGCCGGGGTGGAGACCGAGGTCGGCGAGCAGGGCCTGAGCCTGTCCGGCGGCCAGCGCCAGCGCCTCGCCCTGGCCCGCGCCGTGGTCGGCGACCCGCCCTTCCTGGTCCTGGACGACCCGCTCTCCGCCCTCGACGTGCACACCGAGGCACTGGTCGAGCGGGCGCTGCGCGAGGTGCTCGGCACCACCACCGCCCTGGTGGTCGCCCACCGCCCCAGCACGGTGCTGCTCGCCGACCGGGTCGCGGTGCTCGCGGACGGCCGGATCGAGGCCGTCGGCACCCACCAGGAGCTGCTCCGGGACTGCCCCCGCTACCGCGAACTGATGTCGGGCGAGGCCGCCCCGGTGCCCGACGGCCGCTTCGTCCTCGAGGAGGGGCCCGCCCGATGACCACCACCGTCGAGCCCGCCGCGGCCGACCCCGCCGCCTCCGGCGCCTCCGGCGAGGAGGAGCTGCCCCCGCCCCCGGCGGACGAGGAGGACATCCCCGTCCCGCCCGGCGCGCCGCGGGCGCTGCTGCGCTCGCTGCTCGGCCCGCACCGGGCCCGGATCGCCGTCGCTATGGTGGTGATCCTGGTCCAGCAGGCCGCCCTGCAGTCCGGCCCGCTGCTGGTCGCGGTGGCGATGGACCGCGGCATCCCGGCGCTGCGCGCCCACGACTCCGGGCCGCTGGTCGCGGTGGTCGCCGGCTACCTCTGCTGCGCCCTGCTCAGCCCGGTGCTGCAGTGGGCGTTCATCAAGATCAGCGCCCGGGTGAACCAGGACGTCCTGCTGGACCTGCGCGGCCGGATCTTCCGGCACGCCCAGCGGCTCAGCCTGGACTTCCACGAGCGCTACACCTCGGGCCGGATCATCTCCCGGGCCACCAGCGACATCGACGCGCTGCGCGAACTGCTCTCCGAGGGCCTCCAGGAGCTGCTGACGGTCTTCCTGTCGGTCTGCTACATCTCGGTGCTGCTGCTGGTGCTGGACTGGCGGCTGGGCCTGGCCTCGCTGACGGCCTTCCTGCCGCTGGCCCTGATCGCCCACTCCTTCCGCACCCGCTCGCGCCGGGTCTACCGCCGCTCGCGGACGGCCGCCGCCTCGATGATCGTGCGCTTCACCGAGACCATGAACGGCATCCGCCCGGTGCAGGCCTTCCGCCGCGAGAAGGCCAACGACGCCGCCTTCTCGGTGGTCAACCGGCAGGCCTCGACGGCCAACGCGGAGGGCTTCCTGGAGCTCGCCCGGTACGTCGGCCTCTCCCGCGCCACCGCCAACGTCTGGTTCACCGGCATCGTGCTGCTGGGCGCCTACCTGGTCGCCGACGACGCGCTGGAGCTGGGCGTGCTGACCGCCTTCGCGCTCTACCTGCGCCGCCTGTTCGACCCGATCGACCAGCTGGCGATGTTCCTGAACAGCTACCAGGCCGCCGCCGCGGCCCTGGAGAAGATCGCCGGCCTGCTCGCCCACGAGCCGACCGTCGCCGAGCCGGCCGAGCCGGTGGAGCTGCCCCGGGCCGCCTCCGAGGGCCGTGAGGTCTCGTTCGAACGGACCCGCTTCGCCTACCGCACCGGCAAGGAGGTGCTGCCGCCCTTCGACCTGCTGATCCCGGCCGGGCAGACGGTCGCGGTGGTCGGTGCGACCGGCGCCGGCAAGTCGACGGTCGCCAAGCTGCTGGCCCGCTTCTACGACCCGACCGAGGGCCGGATCCGGCTGGACGGCGTGGACCTGCGCGACCTCGCCACCCCGGAGCTGCGGCGCGGGGTGGTGATGGTGACCCAGGAGGCCTTCCTGTTCTCCGGCACCGTCGCCGAGAACATCGCGATCGGCCGCCCCGGCGCCACCCGCGCCGAGGTCGAGCGGGCCGCCCGGGACATCGGCGCGTACGAGTTCATCGCCGCGCTCCCGGACGGCTTCGACACCGACGTGCGCAAGCGCGGCGGCCGGATCTCCGCCGGACAGCGCCAGTTGGTCGCCTTCGCCCGCGCCCTGCTGGCCGACCCGGCCGTGCTGATCCTGGACGAGGCGACCAGCTCCCTGGACGTGCCCGGCGAGCAGGCCGTGCAGCGGGCCATGCGGACGGTGCTGGCCGGCCGCACGGCGGTGATCATCGCGCACCGGCTGTCCACCGTGGAGATCGCCGACCGGGTGCTGGTGATGGACCAGGGCCGGATCGTCGAGGACGGCTCCCCGCGGGATCTGATCGACGGTGCGGGCCGTTTCGCCACCCTGCATCGTGCCTGGCGGGACAGCCTGGTGTAAGAAAGGGCCTGGCCGAAGGGCCGCACAGTTGTGCCCGTCCGGGTGCGCCGTCACGCACCCGGGCGGGCCTCTCCCGTTTTCCGGGCCCCTTCCGCCCTCCGGGCCGGGGTCAGTTCACGGTCACCGCGTAGTCGGTGTGCCAGTCCGGCGAGGGGCAGTCCTCCACCGCGGCCACCACGTCGAGCGTGCCGCCCGGCAACACCTGCCCGGCGACGGCCGAGGAGTCGATCACCACGGCCGGATCGATGAAGACCGCGTCGTGGTACCGCGGCCCGCTCGGGTAGTGGCAGGTCAGGGTGCGCGGCCCGGTGGCGGTGCAGTTGTACGGGGGCGTGCCGGTCAGCGTGGTGTGCTCGGGCACGGTGATCGCCAGGTCGACCGGGTGGCGCGAGTACGAGGGCCCCGCGTTGTACACCCACAGCGGCAGGTCGATGGTCGCCCCGGGGGCGCCGGTGAGGTCGCCGGGCTGCGGGACGGGGTGCCCGGCCTGCCAGGCCGAGGAGGCGCCGACCATGAAGTGGGCCCTGGTGTCCGCGGTGGTGAGGCTGTACGGGGTGGTGTGGCCGGACTGGTCCGGGTCGCCCGGGTAGAAGGCCTGGACGTCGCCGCTGACGGTGAGGAAGGACTCGGTGATCGGCGCGACGTACAGCGCCAGCCGCTCGACCGCGCTCGCCCCGGGCGCCAGCCCGGCCGGGATCCTGTAGGAGCTGCCGGTGCCGAAGTAGGTCAGGGCGACGGCCGGATCGGCCGACTGCACCACGCCCGGCGAGGGGAAGTGCACCACCACCAGGGTGTCGTCGGTGGTGGTGGCCGGGCCCCGGTTGGTGACCTTCACCTCCAGGGTCCCGGTCTCGCCCGGGACCACCGGGTCCTGCGGCGGGCAGACCTCCAGCGACAGCCGCGCGGTCGCCGGCGGCGCCGCGAGGGGGGCGCTGGCGGCCTGGGCCGGCCAGGCCACGAGGAGGACGGAGAGCGCGGCCAGGGCGGCGGCGCGCAGGGTTCGCATCATGACCTTCACGCTCCCCCCGCCCACCACCCGGGGCAAGCGGATGACTGCCGTCCGTAGCAACGGCGGACGGCAGCCACCCGTTCCGGGCTCAGCGCAGCAGCCCGGCGTCCATCCCGGTCGACTCGGCCGGCAGGGCGACCAGCCCCGGTTCGGCCGGCGAGGCCAGCCGGGAGTGCGCGGGCAGCGCCCGCACGGTGTAGCCGAACGGGCCGGTGCGGTCGAGCTCCAGCGCGCCCTCGTAGCGGGTGCGGCCGTCCAGGTCCGGTCCGCCGACCGGCTTGAGGGCGAGCACCGCGGCGTCCGAGATGCCGTCCGTCTCGTCGACCCGGCCGGAGACCACCTGCACCTCGACGTCGCCCGGCTCCAGCACGCCGAGCGCGACCTGGACCCGCAGCGCCAGCGAGCTGCCCAGCTCCTGCGCCTCGGCCGGGCAGTCCGCCTCGACGTGCTCGACCCGCACCCCCGGCCAGCCGTCCCGGACCTTGGCCTTCCAGCCGGCCAGCTCCCGGGCGGCCGCGTGGTCACCGGCCGCCAGCTCCCGCTGGGCCAGTGCCGCCGGGGCGTACAGCCGCTCCACGTACTCGCGGACCATCCGCCCGGCCAGCACCTTGGGCCCGAGGGTGACCAGGGTGTGCCGGACCATGGCGATCCAGCGGTGCGGCAGCCCGTCGTCGCCCCGGTCGTAGAACCGGCCGGCGACCTGTTCCTCGATCAGGTCGTACAGCGCGGCGGCCTCGATGTCGTCGCGCCGCTCGGCCTCGCCGCTCTCCGGGTCGAGCACGCCGGCGCTCTCGTCGGCGGTGGGGATCGCCCAGCCGTTCTGGCCGTCGTACCACTCGTCCCACCAGCCGTCCAGGACGGACAGGTTGAGGCAGCCGTTGAGCGCGGCCTTCATCCCGGAGGTGCCGCAGGCCTCCAGCGGGCGCAGCGGGTTGTTCAGCCAGACGTCGCAGCCCGGGTAGAGGTGCCGGGCCATCGCCATGTCGTAGTCCGGCAGGAAGACGATCCGGTGGCGCACCGTCGGGTCGTCGGCGAAGGCGACCATCTGCTGGATCAGCCGCTTGCCGCCGTCGTCGGCCGGGTGGGCCTTGCCGGCGACCACGATCTGCACCGGCCGGGTGGGGTGCAGCAGCAGGGCGCGCAGCCGCGCCGGGTCGCGCAGCATCAGGGTGAGCCGCTTGTACGAGGGCACCCGGCGGGCGAAGCCGATGGTGAGCACGTCGGGGTCGAGCACCGAGGAGACCCAGCCGAGCTCGGCCTCGCCGGCCCCGCGCTGGCGCCAGGAGGCGCGCAGCCGACGGCGGGCCTCGTCCACCAGTTGGGCGCGCAGGCTGCGGCGCAGGTCCCAGATCTCGGTGTTGCCGATCCGCTCCAGGCCGGTCCAGCGCTGGGTCTCGCCGGTGGTCATCGCCTCCTCGGCGCGTTCGGCGCCGATCTCGGCGGCGCCCAGGCGCACCACGGCCGGGTCGATCCAGGTGGCGGCGTGCACCCCGTTGGTGATCGAGGTGATCGGCACCTCGGCGGGGTCGAAGCCGGGCCAGAGGCCGTTGAACATGGAGCGGCTGACCTCGCCGTGCAGGGTGGAGACCCCGTTGGCCCGCTGGGCGAGCCGCAGGCCCATGGCGGCCATGTTGAAGAGCTTCGGGTCCCCGCCGGGCCAGGTCTCGGCGCCGAGCGCGAGCACCGGCTCGACCGGGACGCCGGGCAGGGCGGCGTCGCCGCTGAAGTGGCGGGCGACCAGCTCGCGGTCGAAGCGGTCGATGCCGGCCGGGACGGGCGTGTGGGTGGTGAACAGGGTGCCGGCCCGGACGGACTCCAGGGCGGCGGCGAAGTCCAGCCCGGCGGCGCCCTCGGCGGCCCCTTCGGTGACCAGTTCGCGGATCCGCTCGACGCCGAGGAAGCCGGCGTGGCCCTCGTTGGTGTGGAAGACCTCGGGGGCGGGGTGCCCGGTGAGCCGGCAGTAGGCGCGCACGGCCCGGACGCCGCCGATGCCGAGCAGCATCTCCTGGAGCAGCCGGTGCTCGCTGCCGCCGCCGTAGAGCCGGTCGGTGACGTCGCGCTCGGCGGGCGAGTTGGCCTCGATGTCGGAGTCGAGCAGCAGCAGCGGTACCCGCCCGACCTGGGCCTTCCAGATGTGCGCGGCGAGGGTGCGGCCGCCGGGCAGGGCGAGGTCGACCCGGGTGGGGGCGCCGTCGGCCTCCCGGAGCAGGCTGACGGCCAGTTCGTCCGGGTCCAGCAGGGGGTAGCGCTCCTGCTGCCAGCCGTCCCGGTCGAGGGACTGCCGGAAGTAGCCGTGCCGGTAGAACAGCCCCACGCCGATGATCGGGACGCCGAGGTCGCTGGCGGCCTTGAGGTGGTCGCCGGCCAGGATGCCGAGGCCGCCGGAGTACTGGGGCAGCGCGGCGGCGATGCCGTACTCGGGCGAGAAGTAGGCGACGGCGGCGGGCGGCGGGGTGGCCCCGCCGTCCGGCCGGCCCTGGTACCAGCGCGGGCCGGTGAGGTACTCGCGCAGGTCGTCGGCGAGGTCGCCGAGTCTGCGCAGGAACCGCCGGTCGGCGGCGAGCGCGGCGAGCCGGGCGGCCGGGACCTCCCCGAGCAGCCGCACCGGGTCCTCGCCGGTCGCGGCCCAGACCTCCGGGTCCACGGACCGGAAGAGGTCCCTGGTCTCGGGGTGCCAGGACCAGCGCAGGTTGAGGGCCAGCTCGTGCAACGGCTGGAGTTGTTCGGGCAGGACGGTGCGGACGGTGAATCTGCGGATTGCCTTCACAGCGGTGAAGCGTAGCCTCGTCGCTCGGTCTGACTACGGGTCAAGTGGACTATTGGGCATCCGTTCGGCCTATTGATGAGATCGCATTCGGCGCATTGGTCTGCACGGGGGGCGCGCGAGGCGCACATTTCCGGGCGCCGCGCTACCAATGCGTGAACTCTGCGGAACAGATCCATTTCCGGCCGATCTCCGACTCCGGACAAAACCCGAAAGTACTGTCGTACCGCTGCGAAAACCTTGTCCCCGGTGCGAGGATGGCCGAAGGTCGTTGATGCTGCGGGGACAACGACGACGGGTGGCCGTCCCCCGTGGAGCAGCACGTCCGAATCCTTTTCGCGTTGATCGTTCCCCTTCTCCCTTAGCCCGTTCGGCGCTCACCGCGCACCGGCGCGTGTCCTCGCGCACGGTCGGCTCGTTCACGGGTCGACCGACCCGTCCGGGGGCGCGCCCCCGGAGGCGTGCGCCGGAACGCACACCGGTTCCGGGGCGCCCCGCCACCGGTTCGGCGGGCGCCGGGCAGGTTGCCGGGGACAGCGGCGCGGGCAGGCTCCGGTCGCACGTCCACCCCACCCAGCAGTCCTCCCGGTACTCCCCCCGGCCCGCCCCCGGCCCGCGGGAGCTGCCGCTGATCTCGGGCAGGAGTTTGGCATGCACGGCGACACGCGGGACCAGTCCACACCGGTGGCGGACACCGTCGACGCAGCGGTCGCGGAATCCGCCGGACGGATGGATTCTGACACTCGGACAGACCCGGCGATGCCGTCGCCCCGACTGTCCGGCGGCGTCCGTACCGAATCCTCCGCAGCACAGCCCTCCGCAGCGTCCCCACAACCCGGGGACGAGGAGGGCCCGACGGCGGCACCGCGCAGGCGCACCACCACCACGCGCCGCAGCACCGCCACCGCGAAGGCCGGCTCCGGGACCACCCCCGCGGAGCCGTCGGCAACCGCCCCGAAGGCACCCGCGCGCAAGGCCCCCGCCCGCAAGACCGCCGCCAAGACCGCCGCCAAGCCCTCCGCCCGCAAGACGACAGAGAGCGACACCGTGATCGGCCGCATCCCCGTCCTGGACGTCAGCCCACAGATCGACGCCGGCCGCCGCCCGGCCAAGGCCGTCGTCGGCGAGACCTTCCCGGTCACCGCGACCGTCTTCCGCGAGGGGCACGACGCCGTCAACGCCAACGTGGTGCTGCGCGACCCGCGCGGCCGCAGCGGCCCGTGGACGCCGATGCGCGAGCTCGCCGAGGGCACCGACCGCTGGGGGGCGCACGTCACCCCGACCGCGCCCGGCCGCTGGTCGTACCTGGTGGAGGCGTGGAGCGACCCGATCGCCACCTGGCGCAAGACCGCCGCGGTGAAACTGCCCGCCGGGATCGACACCGCGCTGGTCCTGGAGGAGGGCGCCCGGCTGCTGGAGCAGGCCGCCGCCGGGGTGCCGAAGAAGGAGGGCCGGGCCCACGTACTGGCCGCCGCGGACGCGCTGCGCGACCCGGGCCTGCCCCCGCTGTCCCGGCTGGCCGCCGCGCTCGCCCCCGAGGTGCTGGAGCTGCTGGCCCGGTACCCGCTGCGGGAACTGCTCAGCGCCTCCCGCCCGCTGCCGCTGCAGGTGGACCGCGAGCGCGCGCTGTTCGGCTCCTGGTACGAGTTCTTCCCGCGCTCGGAGGGCGCGGTGGTGGACCCGAACGGGGTCGAGCCGCCGCGTTCGGGCACCCTGCGCACCGCCGCCGAGCGGCTGCCGGCGATCGCCGCGATGGACTTCGACGTGGTCTACCTGCCGCCGGTGCACCCGATCGGGCGCGCCTACCGCAAGGGCCCGGACAACACCCTGACGGCCGGTCCGCACGACGTCGGCTCGCCCTGGGCGATCGGCTCGCCGGAGGGCGGCCACGACGCCGTCCACCCGGACCTCGGCACCATCGAGGACTTCGACCACTTCGTCGCCGAGGCCAAGGCGCTGCACCTGGAGGTGGCGCTGGACTTCGCCCTCCAGTGCTCCCCCGACCACCCGTGGGTGAACAAGCACCCGGAATGGTTCAGCCACCGCGCCGACGGCACCATCGCGTACGCCGAGAACCCACCGAAGAAGTACCAGGACATCTATCCGATCAACTTCGACCAGGACATGGACGGAATCGTCAAGGAAACCGTCCGGATCCTCCGGTTCTGGATGGCCCACGGCATCCGGATCTTCCGGGTCGACAACCCCCACACCAAGCCGGTGGTGTTCTGGGAGAAGGTGCTCGGCGACATCGCCCGCACCGACCCCGATGTCGTGTTCCTGGCGGAGGCGTTCACCCGCCCCGCGATGATGCACACCCTCGCGAAGATCGGCTTCCACCAGTCGTACACGTACTTCACCTGGCGCACCAGCAAGAACGAACTCACCGAATACCTCACCGAACTCACCGGTGACGCGGCCGCCTACATGCGCCCCAACTTCTTCGCCAACACCCCGGACATCCTGCACGCCTACCTCCAGCACGGCGGCCGCGCCGCCTTCGCGATCCGCGCCGTGCTCGCCGCCACCCTCTCCCCCAGCTACGGCGTCTACGCCGGCTACGAGCTGTTCGAGAACGAGCCGGCCCACCCCGGCTCCGAGGAGTACCTCCACTCGGAGAAGTACGAGCTGCGCCCCCGCGACTGGAACCGCACCGACACCCTCGCCCCGCTGCTCACCGTGCTGAACCGGCTGCGCCGGCGCCACCCCGCCCTCCAGCAGCTGCGCGACCTGCGCTTCCACCCGACCGACAACGAGCAGGTGCTCGCCTACTCCAAGACCGCGACCACCCCCGAGGGCCTGACCGACCGGGTGATCACGGTGGTCAACCTCGACCCGCACCACGTCCAGGAGGCCACCGTCACGCTCGACGGCGACGGGCCCCACGCGGTGCACGACGAGCTCACCGGCGCCGTCTACACCTGGGGCCGGCACAACTACGTCCGGCTCGATCCCTCAGCCGAGCCGGCTCACCTCCTCACGGTTCGGAGGAACCCAGCGTGACAGTGAACGAGCCCGTCCCCGACACCTTCCCGGAGACCTCGAAGAAGAACCTGGACCCGGAGTGGTTCAAACGTGCGGTCTTCTACGAGGTGCTGGTGCGGTCCTTCCAGGACAGCAACGGCGACGGGATCGGGGACCTCAAGGGGCTCACGGCCAAGCTCGACTACCTGCAGTGGCTCGGCGTGGACTGCCTCTGGCTCCCGCCCTTCTTCGCCTCGCCGCTGCGCGACGGCGGGTACGACGTCGCCGACTACAAGTCGGTGCTGCCGGAGTTCGGCGACCTCGCCGACTTCATGGAGTTCACCGACGCCGCGCACGCCCGCGGCATGCGCGTGATCATCGACTTCGTCATGAACCACACCAGCGACCAGCACCCGTGGTTCCAGGCCTCCCGGGCGGACCCGGACGGGCCGTACGGCGACTTCTACATGTGGGCCGACGACGACAAGCAGTACCCGGACGCCCGGATCATCTTCGTCGACACCGAGACCTCCAACTGGACCTACGACCCGGTGCGCAAGCAGTACTACTGGCACCGGTTCTTCTCGCACCAGCCGGACCTCAACTACGACAACCCCCGCGTCCAGGACGAGATGATCGCCGGGCTGCGGTTCTGGCTCGACCTCGGCATCGACGGCTTCCGGCTGGACGCGGTGCCGTACCTGTTCGCCCGTGAGGGCACCAACTGCGAGAACCTGCCGGAGACCCACGAGTTCCTCCGGCGGGTCCGCAAGGAGATCGACGCCGACTACCCGGACACCGTGCTGCTCGCCGAGGCCAACCAGTGGCCGGAGGATGTCGTCGACTACTTCGGCGACTTCTCCGCGGGCGGCGACGAGTGCCACATGGCGTTCCACTTCCCGGTGATGCCGCGGATCTTCATGGCCGTGCGCCGGGAGTCCCGCTACCCGGTGTCGGAGATCCTGGCCAAGACCCCGGCGATCCCGGGCGGCTGCCAGTGGGGCATCTTCCTGCGCAACCACGACGAGCTGACCCTGGAGATGGTCACCGACGAGGAGCGCGACTACATGTACGCGGAGTACGCCAAGGACCCGCGGATGCGCGCCAACGTGGGCATCCGCCGCCGGCTCGCCCCACTGCTGGAGAACGACCGCAACCAGATCGAGCTGTTCACCGCCCTGCTGCTCTCCCTGCCCGGCTCGCCGGTGCTCTACTACGGGGACGAGATCGGCATGGGCGACAACATCTGGCTGGGCGACCGGGACGGCGTGCGCACGCCGATGCAGTGGACCCCGGACCGCAACGCGGGTTTCTCCTCCGCCGACCCGGGCAGGCTCAGTCTGCCGCCCATCATGGACCCGGTGTACGGCTATCAGGTGACCAACGTCGAAGCGCAGCAGAGCAGTTCGAGTTCACTGCTGCACTGGACGCGTCGCATGATCGAGATCCGCAAGCTCAACCCGGCGTTCGGCCTGGGCACCTACACCGAACTGCCGTCCAGCAACCCCGCCGTGCTGGCCTTCGTGCGCGAGCACGAGGGCGACCTGGTCATGTGCGTGAACAACTTCTCGCGGTTCGCGCAGCCGACCGAGCTGGACCTGCGGCAGTACGGCGGGCGGTACCCGGTCGAGCTGATCGGCGGAGTGCGCTTCCCGTCGATCGGCGAGTGGCCCTACCTGCTCACGCTGGCCGGGCACGGCTTCTACTGGTTCCAACTCCGGCAGCCCCCGCGCCCGAGCGGAACCAGGCGATCGAAGTAACGATCCGCCGGGCCCTGCCACCCGCGGCCCGCACAGCACCACCAGACCCTCCGGGGGCGCGAGTTGACCCCCGCGCCCCCGGAGTTCTCTGCACCACCGCGTACGGAGAACAGCCCAACGGCTACCCACACGAAGGCGTGACACCCGAGCCGTGCTCGCGTGCCGCGACCGCCGCGCCGCCGAAATCCGGAAGACTGACGGACCCCGGCCACGACCCGTCGGGCCGTCCGCGTGCTTCCGGGGAAAGGGAGTCATGTCCGAAACCTCCCGTTCTCAAGCCCATGTGCAGCACGACGCCCCGGCCGGCTCCGCCGCGCACCCGGGCGCGCGGGGCACCGGGGCCCGGAGAACCGCCCTGGGGGTCAGCGAGCTCGTCCAGGCGGCCCTGCCGCTGATCGCCGAGTGGCTCCCCACCCAGCGCTGGTACGCCGGGAAGGGACGCCCCATCACCGGGCTCGTGCCGGTGGTCGGCACCCCGCTGCAGGTCGGCGACCCCGCCCTGCTGCACCTGCTGCTGCGGGTCGAACACGCCACCACGGCCGGCCTCCCGCACGGCGACACCTACCAACTCCTGCTCGGCATCCGCTCCCAGGGCCCCGCGGACATCGAACCCGGTGCCGTGCTCGGCCGGCTCAACCAGGGCCCGTACGACGGCGCCGCCCTCTACGACGCCGTGCACGACCCCGAACTCACCGGACGCCTGCTGGAACACCTGGCCACCGGCGACCGGTTCGGCTCGCTGTCCTTCCGCCGCACCCCCGGCTCCGGACTCCCCGTCAACCTCCCCGGCCGCGCCTCCACCGCCGAACAGTCCAACAGCTCGGTCATCTACGGCACCTCGTACATCCTGAAACTCTTCCGACGCATCCACCCCGGCACCAACCCCGACCTGGAGCTCTCGCTCGCCCTCTCCCGGGCCGGCTCCACCCGCATCCCCCGGGTCGCCGCCTGGTTCGAGAGCCGGATGGAACGCGCCGAGCCCGCCACCCTCGGACTCCTCCAGCGCTACCTGCCGGACGCCGAGGACGGCTGGGAACTCGCCCTCGACCAGGTCGGCCGGCTCAAGGGCGACCGCTCCCCCGGCAACTTCGCCATCGAGGCGCACCGGCTCGGCCGGGCCACCGCCGAGGTGCACCGGGTGCTCGCCCGCTCCATGCCCGTCGCCCGGCTCGACCGCACCCAGACCGGTCGGCTCGCCACCGCGATGGCCGACCGGCTGGACAGCGCCGTCGCCGCCGTCCCCGGGCTGCTGCGCTTCCGCGCCGCCCTGCGCACCGCCTTCCAGCAGCTCGCCGACGCCCACCCGGACGGCCTGCCGGTCCAGCGCATCCACGGCGACCTCCACCTCGGCCAGGCCATGCGCACCCCGCACGGCTGGGTGCTGCTGGACTTCGAGGGCGAGCCGGCCAAGTCCGTCAACGAGCGCCGCGAACCCCAGCCGGCGCTGCGCGACGTCGCCGCGATGCTGCGCTCCTTCGACTACGCGGCCGCCCACCTGCTGGCCGGCGGCCCGGTCGACCCCGAGCTGGCCCACCTCGCCGCCGCCTGGGCCCAGCGCAACCGCACCGCCTTCTGCGCCGGCTACACCGCCGGAGGCGGCGCCGACCCGGCCGCCTCGCCGGAGCTGATGCGGGCACTGGAGATCGACAAGGCGGTGTACGAGGTGGTGTACGAGGCCAGGCACCGGCCCAGCTGGCTGCCGATCCCGCTCGCCGCGATCAACCGGCTCGCCCTGTCCGTCTGACCCCGCGCCCCCGTCCCGCCTGCCTGCCCGCCCGCCACGAGTTCGCCCACCCCGCCGCTGGAGGACCACGCCGTGACGCCGCTCGACCCGACCGGCCGCCCCACCCGCCCCGTTCCGGCCACCTTCCTGGCCGGAGCCGCCGAACGCGGAGGAGCTGAACCAGGGGCCGCCGGCCCGCCCCGAGCCGAAGGGCGCGCCGGTGCCGAACGGAACGCCGGCACCGGAGGGCGCGCCGGCTCCGAAGACGCCGAGCGGCAGGCGGTCGGCGCCCTGCGCCTGCCCGAGGCGCCGCTGCCGCCGGCCGAGGTGGACCGGCTGGTGAGCGGGCAGCACCACGACCCGCACGCCCTGCTCGGCGCGCACCCGGTGCACGGCGGCACGGCGATCCGGGTGCTGCGCCCGTTCGCCGACCGGGTGGTGGTGGAGACCGCCCACGGCCCGGCCGAACTCACCCACCAGCAGGGCGGGTTGTTCACCGGCCTGCTGGCGGGCGGCGAACTCCCCGACTACACCCTGCTGGTGGGCTACCCGGACGGCGAACCACAGCGCCAGCACGACGGCTACCGCACCCCGCCCACCCTCGGCGAACTCGACCTGCACCTGATCTCCGAGGGCCGGCACGAGCAGCTCTGGCAGGCGCTCGGCTCGCACGTGCGCACCGTCGACGGCGTGGCCGGCACCGCCTTCGCGGTCTGGGCGCCCAACGCCGTCGGGGTGCGCGTGATCGGCGACTTCAACCACTGGAACGGCACCGGCCACCCGATGCGCTCGCTCGGCTCCTCCGGCATCTGGGAGCTGTTCGTCCCCGGCCTCGCCGAGGGCGCCACCTACAAGTACGAGATCCACACCCGGCAGGGCTGGGTGCTCGACAAGGCCGACCCGCTCGCCCGGGCCGCCCAGTGCCCGCCCGGCACCGCCTCGGTGGTGACCACCTCCGCCCACCGGTGGCAGGACGAGGAGTGGATGGCCCGCCGGGCCCGCACCGCGCACCACCGGGCGCCGATGTCGGTGTACGAGCTGCACCTGGCCTCCTGGCGGCCCGACCTCACCACCTACCGCGCCATCGCCGAGGAACTGCCGGGCTACCTCAAGGAGTTGAACTTCACCCACGTGGAGTTCATGCCGGTGATGGAGCACCCCTTCGGCGGCTCCTGGGGTTACCAGGTCTCCGGGTACTTCGCCCCCACCGCCCGGCTCGGCGGCCCCGACGACTTCCGGTACCTGGTCGACACCCTGCACCGGCACGGCATCGGCGTGATCGTCGACTGGGTGCCCGCGCACTTCCCCAAGGACGACTTCGCCCTCGCCCGCTTCGACGGCGAACCGCTGTACGAGCCGGCCGACCCGCTGCGCGCCGAGCACCCCGACTGGGGGACGCTGGAGTTCGACTACGGCCGCACCGAGGTGCGCAACTTCCTGGTCGCCAACGCCGTGTACTGGTGCGAGGAGTTCCACATCGACGGCCTGCGGGTCGACGCCGTGGCCTCGATGCTCTACCTCGACTACTCCCGCGAGGGCGGCGCCTGGACACCCAACCAGTACGGCGGCCGGGAGAACCTGGACGCCGCCGCCTTCCTCCAGGAGATGAACGCCACCGTCTACCGGCGCTGCCCCGGCGTGATCACCATCGCCGAGGAGTCCACCGCCTGGGAGGGCGTCACCCGGCCCACCGACGCCGGCGGCCTCGGCTTCGGGCTGAAGTGGAACATGGGCTGGATGCACGACTCGCTGGTCTACATGTCCAAGGAGCCGGTGCACCGCAAGTACCACCACAACGAGATCACCTTCTCGATGGTGTACGCCTACTCCGAGAACTACATCCTGCCGATCTCCCACGACGAGGTCGTCCACGGCAAGCAGGCCCTGGTGTCCAAGATGCCCGGCGACTGGTGGCAGCAGCGCGCCAACCACCGCGCCTACCTCGGCTTCATGTGGTCCCACCCCGGCAAGCAACTGCTCTTCATGGGGCAGGAGTTCGCCCAGGGCGCGGAGTGGGACCACGAGCAGGGCCCGCAGTGGTGGGTGCTCGACGAGCAGTGGCCCGCCCACCGGGACCACGAGGGCGTGCGCCGCCTCGTCCGCGACCTCAACCGGATCTACCGGGACACCCCCGCGCTCTGGGAGCTGGACACCACTCCGGAGGGCTTCCGCTGGCTCGACGGCGGCTCCGCCGAGGACAACCTGCTCTCCTTCGTCCGCCGCGCCGCCGACGGCACCCCGCTGGTCGCCGTCTGCAACTTCTCCCCCGTGGTCCGCCACGGCCACCGGGTCGGCCTGCCCGCCCTGGACGGCCGCGAGCAGCTCTGGGAGGAGCTGCTGAACACCGACGCCGAGACCTACGGCGGCAGCGGCACCGGCAACTCCCGCCCGATCAAGGCCGACCCGGTCGAGTGGAACGGCCAGCCCCGCTCCGCCGAACTGGTCCTCCCCCCGCTCGCCACCCTCTGGCTCCGCCCGGCCCACTGACCCCGAGTGCCCGCCCGCCCCGGCGGGCGGGCACTCACCTCGGGGCCGTGACCGGGAACCCGAGCTCCTCGGCGGCCCGGCCGAGCTCGCGGTCATACGTGACGAAGTCGGTGAGTTCGGCGCGGAACGGCTCCGCGCTGGCCAGGTGGAGCGCGTCCAGCGAGCCCAGTCGCGGAGTGCGGTAGGCGAGCGCCCTGGCGAGCACCGCACTGCTGAGATCGACCTGGTAGACCCCCCGGAGCGCCTGGTCGACGTGGTACGGGACCATCTGGTGCGCCAGGCCCGCGCGGAGCAGCGTGCGGGTGATCTCCAGCCGGGCCAGTTCGCTGGTGATCAGCTCGGTGCCGTCGGGAAGCGCCTCCCGCCAGGCTCGCAGCACGGCCGTCTCCGGCTCCGGCTTGATGAACTTCAGCAGTGCGCACGAGTCGAGGTAGATCAACGGTCGCGCTCCCGGTTCCGGTCTTCGATCAGGAGGTCCGACAGGCCGGCGACGTCCGGCAGCAGGTCGAGGGCGAGCTCGGGCATGCCCTGCTCGGCGGGCGGGGTGACCTCGCCGGCCGCGACCAGGCGTTCCAGGGTCGACTCCGGGGCCTTCTCCGGCACCAGTCTCATCACGGGCCGCCCGCGGTCGGTCACGACGATCGTCGCGCCGGCCCGGACCCGCGCGACCGCCTTCGACGGGTTCTGGTTCAACTCACGCAGTCCCATGGTCTCCATACCAGCCAATGTAACTACATCACGTAGGTACATCAAGGGCAGGCGCGAACGCAAATCCCCGACCCGGGCCCTTGGTCCCTTGCGTCCGCCCGGCCGCTCTGCTCGCGAACGGCCATTCGTGGTGCGAAGGTATGGTCGATGTGACCACCTTCCGAGGCGACGGGACGGAGACATCCGCGTGGCGCGCAGCGTGTACGTGACCGGGATCGACCGGGGGGACGGCCGGCAGGCCGTCGAACTCGGGGTCATGGAACTGCTCACCCGCCAGGTGGACCGGGTCGGGGTGTTCCGTCCGCTGGTGCACGCGGCGGCGCCCGGCGAGCCGGGGTCGGACCACGTCGTCGAGCTGCTGCGCGGGCGGTACCGGATCGACCTGCCGGGCTCCGAGCTGTACGGGCTCACCTACGAGGAGGCGGCCGCGCTGCAGGCCGCCCAGGGGCAGGACGAGCTGGTCTCCGTGCTGGTCGACCGGTTCCGCGCGCTGGAGCGGCGCTGCCAGGCGGTGCTGGTACTGGGCACCGACTTCGCCGACACCAACATCCCGGACGAGCTGGCCTTCAACGCCCGGCTCGCCAACGAGTTCGGCGCCGCCGTGCTGCCGGTGGTCGGCGGCCAGGGCAAGGACCCGGAGGCCGTGATCGCCGAGGTGCGCAACGCCCACCGGGCGTACACCGACCTGGGCTGCGAGACCCTGGCGATGATCGCCAACCGGACCGCCCCGGGCGCCAAGCAGCGGATCCAGCGCGCGCTCACCGAGAAGCTGCCGATCCCGGCGTACGTGATCCCGGAGGAGCCGGCCCTGGCCGCGCCGACCGTCGCCCAGCTGGTGGAGGCGACCGGCGCCGAGGTGCTGCTCGGCGACGCGGCCGGCCTGGCCCGGGACGTGCGCGGCTTCGTCTTCGGCGGCGCCATGCTGCCCACCTTCCTGGACGCGCTGACCGAGGGTGCCCTGGTGGTCACCCCCGGGGACCGCGCCGACCTGGTGATCGGCTCGCTGGCCGCGCACGCGGCCGGCGCCCCGCCGATCGCCGGCGTGCTGCTGACCCTCGGCCAGCACCCCGGCCCGAACGTGATGGCGCTGGCCGCCCGGCTCGCCCCCGGCACCCCGGTCGCGGTCGTCCCCGAGGGCAGCTGGCCCACCGCCGCCACCCTGACCCACCTGGAGGGCAAGCTCACCGCAGCCAGCCCCCGGAAGGCCGAGATCGCCCTCGGACTGTTCGAACTGCACGTGGACACGGCCGAGTTGACCAACCGGATCGAGGTCGGCCGGTCCGAGCGGGTGACCCCGATGATGTTCGAGCACGAGCTGTTGGAGCGCGCCCGGGCCGGCCGCCGGCACGTGGTGCTGCCCGAGGGCACCGAGGAGCGGGTGCTGCGGGCGGCCGAGATCCTGCTGCGCCGCAACATCTGCGACCTCACCCTGCTCGGCGAGGTCGACGCGGTGCGCCGCAAGGCCGCGAGCCTGGGCATCGTCCTCCCGCAGGACGACACGGGCGCCGACCGCGCCCAGGTCCGGGTGGTCGACCCGAGCACCAGCCCGCTGCGCCGCCAGTTCGCCGAGCTGTACGCCCGGCTGCGCGCCCACAAGGGGATGACCGTCGAGCTGGCCCTGGACGTGGTCACGGACGTCTCCTACTTCGGCACCCTGATGGTCCAGGAGGGCATCGCCGACGGCATGGTCTCCGGCGCGGTGCACTCCACCGCGGCGACCATCCGGCCCGCCTTCGAGGTGATCAAGACCTCCCCGGGCGCGTCCATCGTGTCGAGCGTCTTCTTCATGTGCCTGGCCGACAAGGTGCTGGTGTACGGCGACTGCGCGGTCAACCCCGACCCGGACGCCCAGCAGCTGGCCGACATCGCGATCCAATCGGCCGCGACCGCCGCCCAGTTCGGGGTGGAGCCGCGGGTCGCGATGCTCTCGTACTCGACCGGCACCTCCGGCTCGGGCGCGGACGTCGACAAGGTCCGCAAGGCCACCGAGCTGGTCCGCGAGCTGCGGCCGGACATCCTGGTCGAGGGCCCGATCCAGTACGACGCGGCGGTGGACGAGCACGTCGCGGCCACCAAGCTGCCGGGCTCGCCGGTGGCCGGGCGGGCCACCGTGCTGATCTTCCCGGACCTCAACACCGGCAACAACACCTACAAGGCCGTCCAGCGCTCGGCCGGCGCGGTCGCGGTCGGCCCGGTGCTGCAGGGGCTGCGCAAGCCCGTCAACGACCTCTCGCGCGGCGCGCTGGTGGAGGACATCGTCAACACCGTCGCGATCACCGCCATCCAGTCGCAGGACCACAGGGAGCCCCAGGCATGACCGCCGGAACGCGCGTCCTCGTTCTCAACGCCGGCTCCTCGTCGGTGAAGTACCAGCTGATCGACATGCTGGACGGCGCCCGGCCGGCCTCGGGACTGGTCGAGCGGATCGGCGAGGCGGGCGGCCGGCTGGTGCACACCCCGCGCACCGGCGAGCGGCGCGAGCAGCTGCAGGCCTTTCCGGACCACTCGTCCGCGCTGAAGGCCGTCGCCGAGGAGCTGGCCGCCGACGGCGTCGGGCTGGACTCCCCCGAGCTGGCCGCGATCGGCCACCGGGTGGTGCACGGCGGCAAGCGGTTCACCGAGCCGACGGTGATCACCGACGAGGTGCTCCGGGAGATCCGCCGGCTGATCCCGGTCGCGCCGCTGCACAACCCGGCGAACATCACCGGCATCGAGGTGGCCCGCGCGCTACGGCCGGACCTGCCGCAGGTGGCCGTGTTCGACACCGCCTTCCACGCCTCGATGCCCGAGTACTCGGCCCGGTACGCGATCGACAAGGCCGTCGCCGACGAGCACCGGGTGCGCCGCTACGGCTTCCACGGCACCTCGCACCAGTACGTCTCGCGGGCCACCGCCCGACTGCTCGGCAAGGACCCGGCCGAGGTCAACGTGATCGTGCTGCACCTGGGCAACGGCGCCTCCGCCTCGGCGGTCAGCGGCGGCCGCTGCGTGGACACCTCGATGGGCCTCACCCCGCTGGAGGGCCTGGTCATGGGCACCCGTTCGGGTGACATCGACGCGGGCGTGGTGTTCCACCTGCACCGGGTCGGCGGCCTGTCCGTCGACGAGATCGACGACCTGCTCAACCGCCGCAGCGGGCTGCGCGGCCTGTGCGGCGAGAACGACATGCGCGAGATCATGCGCCGCGCCGACGAGGGGGACGCGGACGCGCGGCTCGCCTTCGACGCGTACGTCCACCGGCTGCGCAAGTACATCGGCGGCTACTACGCGGTGCTCGGCCGGGTGGACGCGATCGCGTTCACCGCGGGCGTCGGGGAGAACGCGGCGCCGGTGCGCGCGGCGGCCACCGCGGGACTGGAGGAGCTGGGCATCGCCGTGGACCCGGAGCTGAACTCGGTGCGCTCGGGCGCGGCCCGGATCATCTCGCCCGGGTTCTCCCGGGTGGCGGTCGCGGTGGTGCCGACCGACGAGGAACTGGAGATCGCCCGCCAGGCCTTCGCCCTGGTGCACCAGGAGGGTGAACAGTCCGAGGACTGACACCGAATTGTCTCGCTCCTCGGGATCCTTCGTCGGCGATTTCCCACGATTCGTGCCGAATGCACCGATAACACGAACGGATAGACTGACCCATATGCGCCGAGCGAAAATTGTCTGCACCCTGGGTCCGGCCACGGACTCCTACGAACAGCTGAAGGCCATCGTCGAGGCGGGCATGAACGTCGCCCGACTGAACATGAGCCACGGCAACCACGCGGACCACGAGGAGCGGTACCGGAAGGTCCGCCAGGTCTCGGAGGACACCGGCAAGGCCATCGGCGTCCTGGCCGACCTCCAGGGTCCCAAGATCCGTCTGGCGACCTTCGCCAACGGCCCGGTGACCGTCGACAACGGCGACGAGTTCACCATCACCACCGAGGACGTCCCCGGTGACCAGCACATCTGCGGCACCACCTACAAGGGCCTGCCCGGCGACGTGAAGCCCGGCGACCCGATCCTGATCAACGACGGCGTCATCGCCCTGGAGGTCGTCAGCGTCGACGGCCCGCGGGTGAAGACCGTGGTGGTCGAGGGCGGCGTGCTCTCGAACAACAAGGGCATCAACCTGCCCGGCGCGGCCGTGAACGTGCCCGCCCTGTCCGAGAAGGACAAGGACGACCTGCGCTTCGCGCTGCGCCTGGGCGTCGACATGGTCGCCCTGTCCTTCGTCCGCAACGCGGACGACATCAAGGACGTCCACGAGGTCATGGACGAGGTCGGCATCCGGGTGCCGGTCATCGCCAAGATCGAGAAGCCGCAGGCCGTCGAGGCCATGGAGGAGATCGTCCTCGCCTTCGACGCCATCATGGTCGCCCGCGGCGACCTGGCCGTCGAGTACCCGCTGGAGCGGGTGCCGCTGGTCCAGAAGCAGCTGATCACCCTGGCCCGCCGCAACGCCAAGCCGGTCATCGTCGCCACCCAGATGATGGAGTCGATGATCCACGCCTCGCGGCCGACCCGCGCCGAGGTCTCCGACGTCGCCAACGCCATCCTGGACGGCACCGACGCGGTGATGCTCTCCGCCGAGTCCAGCGTCGGCAAGTACCCGGTCGAGACCGTCCGCACCATGAGCCGGATCTGCGAGAAGGCCGAGGAGGAGCTGGTCTCCCAGGGCCTGCAGCCGCTCAACCCGGGCCGCAAGCCGCGCACCCAGGGCGGCTCCGTCGCCCGCGCCGCGTGCGAGCTGGGCGACTTCCTGAACGGCAAGGCGCTGATCGCGTTCACCAAGTCCGGTGACACCGCGCGCCGGCTGTCCCGCTACCGTTCGCCGATCCCGGTGATCGCGTTCACCCCGGACGCGGCCACCCGCAACCAGCTCTCGCTGAGCTGGGGCGTCGAGTCGTACGTCACCGAGCAGGTGGCCACCACCGACGCGATGGTCGCGCAGGTCGACCGCGAGCTGCTGAAGCTGGGCGAGCTGACCGAGGGCGACACCGTGATCGTCACCGCCGGTGTGCCGGTCGGCATCCCCGGCACCACCAACATGGTGCAGGTGCACCGCCTGGGCAGCCACGGCGAGTGAGACACCCGTAGTACGAACGCCGGTGGGGCGGTCCTCCTGTACGGGAGGGCCGCCCCACCGGCGTTGCGGCGCGTCCGCCGGCTGCCGCCTACTTGTCGCTGTAGGGCGCGTTGTCGTTGAACAGGTGCATCCCCGGGATGTGCAGGGTGCCGCCGAACTGGCCGGCCTGCTTGGCGGTGACCCCGGTCAGCTCGATGTCCAGCGGGATCGGGACCGCGCCGATCAGGTCGTACAGCCAGCGCGGCAGGGTGTCCGGGGTGAGGGTGATCTCGCCCAGGTCGATCGGGATCGGCAGGCCGAGCAGCTTGGACAGGTGGCCGGACAGCCGCTCCACGTACATGGTGACCTGGCCGTTGCGCATGGTCGAGGTCGAGCCCGGGGCGCCCTGGACGTGGAAGGTGACGCCGTTGCCCTCCAGGGTCGACATGTCGAGGTTCTCGATGTCCACGCTGTCGACCACGAACTTCAGCACCCGCTTGGTGCCGGTCGGGGTCTTCACGTCGTAGACGCCGTGGAAGGCCGCGCCGTGCAGGCCGAGCCGGCTGCTCTGCAGCGTCCAGTTCTGCTCCGGGACGACCTGCTCCGAGGAGGGCGCGCCGGCGGTCAGGTTCCGGGTGTCCACAGCGCAGTTGGGGTTCGCGGTGGGCGAGCCGGACGGGGTCGGGGTGGCCGAGGAGCTCGCCGAAGCGCCTGCTGACGGGGTCGCTTTGGCGGCCGGTTTGCCGCCGGAGGCGGTGGCGCCCGGCGAGGGCTGCCCGCCCGAGGGCTGGCCTGCGGAGGACTGGCCTGCGGAGGACTGGCCGGCGGAGGACTGGTCGCCGGACGGCTGGGCAGCGGGCGGTGCGGACTGCTGGGTGCCGGCCGCCGGGGTCTGCGGCTGGGCGGGCTGTGCCGGGGTGCCGACCCGCGGGGCGGGCGCGGCGGGCCCCCGGGGGGTGGCACTCGGTGTCGCGCTGGGCGTCGGAGTGGCCGAACCGCCCGGGTTCAGCAGGTGGTTGATGCCGCCGACGATGTCGTCGATCAGCCCGGCCGGGCTCGCGGTGGCCGTCCCGTCGCCGGTGCCCCGGTAGACCGCGCTCACCGGGCCCGAACCGCCGGTGGCGTCGGAGCGGACGGCGGACCGGGTGGTCGTCGTGGCCGGCGGCTTCACCGGCGCGGTGGTCGGGGCCGTGCTCGGCAGCTGGGTCGGCGCGGTGGTCGGAGCCGTGGTCGGCACCGAGCCCGGGCCGGTCGAGGGCGTCGTCGTCGGGCTTCCGGGCGTGCCGGTCGGCGCGGGCGGCGGCTCGGGCAGCTCGCTCTTGGGGACGGGCGTCTCGATCGGCGCCACGTCCGGCACGGTCACCGGCGCGTTGCCGCAGGGCTTGCCCGCGGCTGACTCGGCGACCGCCGGGTTGGGCGTGTAGGCGGCGGCCATCAGCAGCGCGGTCGGCACCGCGGCCATCGCCAGGGCGCGGCCTCTCAACCGGACCCGGACCGGCTTGCGCGGCGCGGCGTGCCGGCCGGAGCGCTGCGCGGGGACGGCAGCGCCCTCTGCTTGCTCGGCCGGCCCGGTCACCGCGCCTCCTCCTGCTCCCCGGCGGTGCCCTGCTTCGGGACGACGACCTCGGCGGCGGGGGCCTCGGCGGCCGGCGCCGCGGGCGCGCCCTGGGCGGGCAGCTCGGCAGTGGCGGGCGCCTCGGCAGCCTCGGCGACGGCGCTCCCGGCGGCGGTCGGCTCGGCGGCGGTCGGCTCAGCGGCGGCGAGCCCGGTGGCGACGCTCTCCGCCACGGCGTTGTCCGCCGGCTTGCCGTGCCGTGCGCGCCGCCCCTTGGCGGGCGCGGTGGACGGTTCGGGCAGCGGCGCCCAGGAGACCATCAGCCCGCCGCCGATCAGGCCGGGCAGCAGGGACAGGCCGAAGCCCGCGAGGTTGGAGACCGGGATCGAGACCAGCGTCAGCAGGATGGTCGCGATGCCGGCGAAGACCCGTACGGCGGGCTGGAACCAGGCGGTCAGCCCGAGGATGATCATCAGCACCCCGATGATCAGCGACCCGGCGCCGGCCGTGGTGGACATCGCGATGGTCAGACCACCGAACGTCAGGTGCGCATAGGGGAAGTAGAGGATCGGGACGCCGGCGATCATGGCCAGCAGGCCGCCCCAGAAGGGCCTGGAGCGGCGGAATTCACGGAAGTGCCGCCAGAGCCACCCGATGGGGTTCTGCTGGCGGGGCCGCGTCTCGACCGTTGCGCTGGACATGGTGCAACTCCTCGACGTCGCTACGAGGGAAGAACAGAAAAGGGGGGTGCCGGGAACGGCGGTCGCCCGCCGCCCCGGCCCCGGGTCGAACCGCGTCATCCGGGCACGCCGGTCGGCGTGCCGTCAGACGGGGCTCAGAAGCACTCGTTGCCCGCGCCGTCGCCGCTCTTCAGCGCGAGGTTCAGGCCGTTCAGCTTGAAGGTGCCGGCCGAGGTGGCCCGCGCGGTCTGCTGAACGCCGCTCAGGTCGGCGGTCTTGGCGGACTGGGCGAAGCCGGTCGCGCCGGACGGCAGGCCGGCGCCGCCGCCCGCCTTGGTGACACCCGCGTGCGGGGCCCAGCCCTGGGTGGCCGTACCCGAGAGGGTGGAGGCGTCCTGGCCGATGTTCATCTGGGTGAAGGTCGCGTCGGCCTTCAGCTGCTCAAGGTCGATCAGCAGGTTGTCGGCCTGAACCGGCTTGCCCGCCTCGGTGCCGGCGTGCAGCTGGAGGGTGATCTTGCCCAGGCCGAACGCGGACAGGTCCGTCACCACCGACTGGCACAGGTTGGTGATGTCGGCGTGGTCGAAGGCCGAGACCGCGACCGGGTGCGGCTTGCCGTTCGCCTCGATGTCGACCGAGCCGAACTGGGCGAAGTTGGTGCCGTGCAGTTGGTCGGTGCTGACCTTGAACTGCTGGCCGGAAATGCTGAACGAGGCGGCGAGCGCGCTGTTGGCGATCGAGACGCCGACCATCGCGGTGGCCGCGACGCTCGGCACCATCACCAGGGCGAAGCGCTTCCAGCGGGTCTTGCCGTAGGTCTTGGACATGCGAGTCCTCCTTCTAGGACGTACATCTCCGGCCTCCCGGCGGCGCGTCCCGCGCCGGTGGGGGCCTGGGATGGGAGAGAGCTACGTCCTCGGTAGCGGAGAGCGCCTTGGGCGTCGTCGGACGCGGGAGCGGCCTGCGTACTGCGGCACTCCCGTCCCGAAACCGGCCGTCCTTGCGGGACGACGGGTCGGATCGACGACATCGGCGATCACCCCCGAGCGACAACCAGCGACCGCGCAGGACCGCGCGGCCGGTCGAGGACAGGAACCGCCGTGGGACCGCGGATACCCCCCTGCCCTCCCTACCGCCGGCCAGGGGCCGACGGATCACCCGGTGGGGATCCCGTGCTCCGCTCGGCCGACCGGCTGTCGGCGGGGTGGAGTCTGGGACCGGGCGTGGCCGATCGTGCTTGAATCCCGGGCGAAGCACAAGGGGTGCCTTACTGACGGGTAATGCAACACCAGGTGGCATTGATCATGGAATTGACCCGAGTTGCACCGTGCGTGACGTGTTGAAGGAATCGTGACGAGGAAATCTGCCGGAAACAGCAGCGAAACACCCGTGGGCGGTCACTGAAAGTGACCGCCCACGGGTGAAATCAAGATTTGGTAAACCTCTGTCCGGTTGACCGGATTGTCGCCAAATCACCAGGCGACACCGCAGGTCATCCGCTGTGCCAGGCACTCGGTGCCAGGCACGGGTCCGGACCGCCGGAAGGGCGGCTCAGAACAGCACGCGGGCCAGCGCCGTACGGGCCGCGACCACCCGCGGGTCCTCCGGGCCGATCACCTCGAACAGCTCCAGCAGGCGCAGCCGGGCGGTGTCCCGGTCCTCGCCGAAGGTCCGGCCGACGGTGTCCACCAGGCGCCCGAAGGCGTCCTCGACGTGACCGCCCACCAGGTCCAGGTCGGCGGCCTGCAGCTGGATGCCGACGTCCTTCGGGTCCGCGGCGGCCGCCGCCCGGACCGACTGCAGGTCCAGGCCCTCGACCCGGTGGAGCAGCTCGGCCTGGGCCAGGCCCAGCTTGGCCTCGGTGTTGCCCGGCTGGTCGACCAGGACGTTCTTGTACGCCTGGATGGCGCCGCTCAGGTCGCCGGCGTCCAGCGCGTCGTGCGCGGCGGACAGCGCCGGGTCCTCCGGCCGCTGCGGAGCGGCGGGGGCGGCCTCGCCCGCGACGACGGCGCCACCGGAGATGCCGAAGCGCTGCTCGGCGACCAGGATCAGCTGGTCCAGCACCTTGCGGACGTTGGCGGCGCTCTCCGCGCCCTGGAACAGCGGCACCAGCTGGCCGGCCACCACGGCCATCACGGCCGGGATGCCCTGGATGCCGAACTGCTGGGCGATCAGCTGGTTGGCGTCCACGTCGATCTTGGCGAGCACGAACTGGCCGGCGTACTCCTCGGCCAGGCCCTCCAGGATCGGGCTGAGCTGCTTGCAGGGCCCGCACCACTCGGCCCAGAAGTCGATGACGACCGGCACCTCGGCGGAGCGCTGGACGACCTCGGTCTCGAAGGTGTCCTCGGTGACGTCGATGACGAGCGGGTAGGCGGGCTGGGGGGCGGCGACTCCGTCCGCTTCGGCGGCGGCCGCCTGACGGGCCCGCTCGGCCCGGGCCTGCTCGGCCTTCTGGGCGGCCTCGCCGGCCGCCTTCACCGCGGCGAGGTCGACCGCACCGCGCAGGGACGAGCTGTTGAGACGCGAATTCCGTGGCTGCATGGCACCATCCTCCCCCGTCCGCACTGCTGGCGGGCACCAACCTCCGGAAAGTCGCGCCGCGCGGGCTGCGCGGTGCGGGTTCCCGGCCGGTGCACCCTTCCCCCGGTAGCCTGAACCGTTCGGCGCGGATCCCCACCCGCACCCGCGCCGCCCCCGTCCCACGGGGTCCGGCGCCTGGTTGCCACTGCTTTCGCTACAGGTCGTAGCGTAACTGGAGCCGGTGCCCCGGCCGCAAGCCCCACCGGCGGTTCGGGGACGTGAGCTGCCCCACTTTCCCGGTCCGCCCGACTGCCCGAATCGGCGAACAGTCGCTACCGTTACCAGCCCCACCCAGGTTACTTACCAGTAGATCGCAAGGAGGCCCGGTGCCGGCCGCCCAGCCCTCCGCGAGCCCGGACGACGCCGTCCACAGCAGCACCCTCCGGGACGGCACGGTCCAACTCCGGGCCGGCAGCGTCCAGGAGGGCGCCAACGCGTCCCGGGCCAAGGGCCGCCCGCGCAGCGCCGCCGCCGACCTCGCGATCCTCGACGCCACCCGCGAAACCCTCGCCGAACTCGGCTGGGGCGGACTGACGATGGGGCACGTCGCGAGCCGGGCCGGGGTCGCCAAGACCACGCTCTACCGCCGCTGGCCCTCCAAGAACGAACTGGTGGTGGATGCCGTCGCCAGCATCTTCGACGAACTCGTGATGCCCGACCTCGGCAGCCTGCGGGCCGACATCGAGGCCGTGGTCGGCCAGTTCGCCGATCTGCTGGCCCGCCCCGAGACCCAGGCCGCACTGCTCGCCCTGTTCGCCGAGGGCACCCGGGACCCGCAGCTGCGCCGCCGGATCCGGGAGGCCATCGTCGACCCGCAGAAGCGGCTGGTCCGGCAGGGCCGGGCGGCCGCCCAGGCGCGCGGCGAACTCGAGGCGGACACCGACACCGCATCGGCCTGCGAGGAGGTCGACATCATCTTCGACACCATCGCCGGCACCGTCGAGCACCGGGTCCTGGTCAGCGGTGAGCCGATCACCCCCGCGTGGACCCGCCGGTTCATCGACCTGCTGCTCGGCCCGCTGATCGTCGGCTGACGGCATGGCGAAGCCGCCGTACGGACCTCCGCACGGCGGCTCCTGCTACTCGCCCACCCGCCTCCGGGCGCTCGGCGGCGCCCTTCGGCTCGGGGCGGCAGAACCCGGCCACGGGCTCAGAACTGGGCGTTCTCCTGGTACGTCCCCCACTCCTGCCGCAGCGCGTTGCAGATCTCGCCCAGGGTCGCCTCGGCGCGCACCGCGTCCAGCATCGGCGGGATCATCGACGCGCCCGAGCGGGCCGCCGCCAGCATGGCGTCCAGCCCGGCCCGCACCGCCGCCTCGTCCCGGGCGGCCTTGCGCTCGCCCAGCACCCGCACCTGCTCGCGTTCGACCTCGTGGCTGACCCGCAGGATCTCCAGCTCGGGAGTGACGCTGCGCGGGTGGCAGTTGACGCCGACCACGCGCTTGTCGCCCTTCTCCACCGACTGCTGGTACTGGAAGGCCGCCTCGGCGATCTCCCCGGTGAACCAGCCCTCCTCGATCCCGCGCAGGATGCCGGCGGTGATCGGGCCGATCGGGTGGCCCTCGCTGCCCTTGTCGAGACCGCCCCTGTCCAAGATCTGCTGGAAGATCGCCTCGGCCTGCTGCTCGATCCGGTCGGTCAGCGCCTCGACGTACCAGGAACCGCCCAGCGGGTCGGCCACGTTGGTGACGCCGGTCTCCTCCATCAGCACCTGCTGGGTGCGCAGCGCGATCTCGGCGGCCTGCTCGGAGGGCAGCGCCAGGGTCTCGTCCAGCGCGTTGGTGTGCAGCGAGTTGGTGCCGCCGAGCACCGCGGAGAGCGCCTCGACGGCGGTGCGCACCACGTTGTTGTACGGCTGCTGGGCGGTGAGCGAGACGCCGGCGGTCTGGGTGTGGAAGCGCAGCCACTGCGCCTTGTCGGTCTTGGCGCCGAAGCGGTCGCGCATCCAGCGGGCCCAGATCCGGCGCGCGGCGCGGAACTTGGCGATCTCCTCGAAGAAGTCCAGGTGGGCGTCGAAGAAGAAGGACAGGCCGGGCGCGAAGACGTCCACGTCCAGGCCGCGGGACAGGCCCAGCTCGACGTAGGCGAAGCCGTCCGCGAGGGTGTACGCCAGTTCCTGCGCGGCCGTCGCCCCGGCCTCGCGGATGTGGTAGCCGGAGACGGAGAGCGGCTTGTACGCCGGGATGCCCTGGGCGCAGTGCTCCATCAGGTCGCCGATCAGGCGCAGGTGCGGCTCGGGGGCGAAGAGCCACTCCTTCTGGGCGATGTACTCCTTGAAGATGTCGGTCTGCAGGGTGCCGTTGAGCACCGCCGGGTCCACGCCCTGGCGCTCGGCGGCGACCAGGTACATGCAGAAGATCGGGACGGCCGGGCCGCTGATCGTCATCGAGGTGGTGACCTCGCCGAGCGGGATGCCGGCGAACAGCACCTCCATGTCGGCGGCCGAGTCGATGGCGACGCCGCAGTGGCCGACCTCGCCGAGCGACTTGGGGTCGTCCGAGTCGTACCCCATCAGGGTGGGCATGTCGAAGGCGACCGAGAGGCCGCCGCCGCCCGCGTCCAGGATCATCCGGTAGCGCTCGTTGGTCTGCTGCGCGTTGCCGAAGCCGGCGAACTGGCGGATGGTCCAGGTGCGGCCGCGGTAGCCGGTGGGGTGCAGGCCGCGGGTGAACGGGTACTCGCCCGGCCAGCCGATCCGCTCGAAGCCCTCGACGGGCTGCCCGGGGGCGGGGCCGTAGACCGGCTCGACCTCGTCGCCGGAGAGGGTGGTGAAGTCGGCGTCGCGCTTGCGGGCCTTGTCGTACCGCTGCTGCCAGCGCTGACGTCCGCGCTCGATCTCCTCGGCGTCCATGGGCCGAACTCCGCTCCGTACGGCCGCCACGGCACCGGGCGGCACAGCTATTAGGACGTCCTACTAATTTACTCGGACGTCCTACTACTTGTCGATGGAGCCCGCCCGCGGAAACGCCGAGGGCGCCCCTCCCCCGGTCGGGGAAGGGGCGCCCTCGCGGGAGCCGCGTGTCTCAGACGCCGGCCGGCTGGCGGGCGCCGCCCGCCGGGAGCTGCTCGGCGGCCTCGCGGGCCACCCGGCGCTCGAAGACGAAGGAGAGGAACGGGATGCAGCCCGCCGCCAGGGTCAGCACCAGGCGGCCGAGCGGCCACTTCAGCTTCTGCCCGAGCATGAAGGTCACCACGAAGTACCCGATGTACAGGTAGCCGTGCAGCATCGCGACGTAGGTGGTCAGGTCCTCGGCGGTGCTGAAGCCGTACTTCGCCACCATGAAGCCGCAGAACACCAGGAGCGCCACGCCGGTCGCAATGGCCAGGCCGCGGTACCAGCCCAGCAGGGGGGTCGCCTTCATTCTCTTCCTCGCCTCGCTCGGCAGTTTCAGCGGGTACGCCCGGATCCGCGCACCGCCCCCACGAGGGTAGCCGTCCTCACGGCCGCTCCTCCGCAGCCCCCTCGCCCGGCTCGGCGAAGTCGCCCGCCGCGATCCGCAGCGGCTTGAGCAGTTCGAAGACCTGGCGGCACTGGTCGGGACCGTACTCCTCCAGCCCGAACTCCATCGCCATCAGCTCCCGGGTCGCCGCCTCGACCACCTCGCGGCCGCGCCCGGTGATCGCGGCGAGCACCCCGCGGCCGTCCAGCGGGTTGGGGCGGCGGGCGACCAGGCCGGCCCGCTCCAGGCGGTCGACGGTGTTGGTGACGCTGGTCGGGTGGACCATCAGCCGCTCGCCGATCTTGGAGAGCGAGAGCTCGCCGGTCCGGCTGAAGGTCAGCAGCACCAGCGCCTCGTACCGGGCGAAGGTCAGTCCGTACGGCTTGAGCACCGCGTCGACCCGGGAGAGCAGGATCTGGTGGGCGCGCATGATCGAGGTGATCGCCGCCATCGAGGGCACGGTGCCCCAGCGGCGGGCCCACAGTTCGTCGGCGCGGGCGATCGGGTCGAAGTCGAGTGCGAGGGGCTTGGCCACCTCCTTACCGTACCGGCGGACCGGACGTGTGCTACCAGCCGTCCTGATGGTGGACAAGCGCGACGCGTGGCGGGATCCCGCCAATCGGACGGCCAGGTCCATACCTGGACATTGCGTCGGTGTGAATGGAGGGCAACAGCTGCCCGGCGCAACGGGGTTGGCGTCGAACGCCGGAACGCCCCGGTATCAGGCCTCGGTTCGGATCGAAACCCGCTGAAAGTCGGGGTAAAAGGTCCCCTTTTGTCCTTCTGTTCACATTGCTTCGCCCTGGCGGGACTTGGCCAATTCATGAGGAAGACCTGTCATTTGATTTGCTCGATTGTCATGCTTTCCGCCAACCCCGTTCGACCGCCACCACCCCCACCCAACCGGTGGCAGCCGCACGACCGTTCGGGGTCCTCGCACGTCAGTGCCCGTCCCGCCCCGAAGGTGCCGACCCCGGCCCCCGGGACGCGGCGCGACCGCGCCCACACGCGGTTTCCCGGAAGGACTCGCCCGTGAAGCGAAAGCTCGCCGCAGTCGCCGTACTCTCCGCCACCGCACTGCTCACCGGTGTCGTCCAGACCGGCGCGGCCCAGGCCGGCCCGGCCCCGCACGCCCCGCAGCACGCCGACCTGATCGCCCAGGCCAACGGCCAGGCCGGCAAGGTCGCGCACGCCCTGGCCCTGGGCGGCCAGGAGCAACTGGTGGCCAAGGACGTCGTGGTGGACACCGACGGCACCCGCCACCTCCGCTACGAGCGCACCTTCGCCGGGCTCCCCGTCCTCGGCGGCGACCTGGTCGTGCACCAGAAGGCGGACGGCTCGACCACCGCCGTGGACAAGGCCGTCGGCGCGAAGCTCGCGCTGCCCAGCCTCAGCCCGCAGATCCCGGCGGACAAGGCCGCCGCCCAGGCCACCGGTGCCGTCCGGTCCACCGTCGGCATCACCGTCGACGAGGACGAGGCCCCGCTCACCGAGGTGCACCAGGCCGGCCAGGCCGAGCTGGTCGTCTGGGCCACCGACGGCAGCCCGCGCCTGGCGTACCGGACCACCGTCGAGGGCCTGCGCTCCGACGGCACCCCGAGCAGCCAGCTGCTGGTCACCGACGCGGCCACCGGCCAGGTGCTCTCCACCCACGAGCAGGTGCAGACCGCCTCCGGCAGCGGCAAGGGCGTCTTCGTCGGCTCCGTCCCGCTGACCACCACCCAGAGCGGCAGCTCGTACCAGCTCAAGGACGCCACCCGCGGCGGCCAGGCCACCTACAACCTGAAGAACAGGACCTCCGGCTCCGGCACGCTGTTCGCCAACACGACCAACAGCTTCGGCAACGGCCTGGTCTCCAACCCGGAGTCCGCCGCCGTCGACGCCCAGTACGGCGCCGCCGCCACCTGGGACTTCTACAAGAACACCTTCGGCCGCAACGGCATCAAGAACAACGGCGTCGGCGCCACCAGCCGGGTCCACTACGGCACCAACTACGTCAACGCGTTCTGGAGCGACACCTGCTTCTGCATGACGTACGGCGACGGCGCGAGCAACACCCACCCGCTCACCGCGATCGACGTCTCCGGCCACGAGATGACCCACGGCGTCACCTCCGCCACCGCGGGCCTCAACTACTCGGGCGAGTCCGGCGGCCTCAACGAGGCCACCTCCGACATCTTCGGCACCATGGTCGAGTGGTACGCCAACCTGCCCTCCAACCCGCCGAACTACTGGATCGGCGAGAAGATCAACCTGCGCGGCGACGGCAGCCCGCTGCGCTACCTGGACCAGCCCAGCAAGGACGGCCGCTCGGCCGACTACTGGGACGCCAACGTCGGCGACCTGGACGTGCACTACTCCTCCGGCGTGGCGAACCACTTCTTCTACCTGCTCTCCGAGGGCAGCGGCGCGAAGACGATCAACGGGTTCAGCTACAACAGCCCGACGGCCGACGGCTCCTCGCTCGCCGGCATCGGCCGGGACAAGGCCGCGCAGATCTGGTACCGCGCGCTGACCGTGTACTTCACCTCGACGACCGACTACGCGGGCGCCCGCGCGGCCACCCTCAGCGCGGCGTCGGACCTGTACGGCGCGAACAGCGCCGAGTACGACGCCGTCGCCGCGACCTGGACCGCCGTCAACGTCAACTGACCTGCGGCGGAAGGTGAGCTGGACGCCCGGGACCCCGTTGGAGGGCAGGCCCCGGGCGTCCGTCCGCGGTGTACCGCTGTCAAGCGGCTCGGCTGGCGGAGTTCCGCCAGCCGGGACGAACCGCGGATTCCGGGCAGTGGACGGCAGCCGAACCATCCGCACCGCCGCTGGCGACTCCTGGCCAATCCCGGAGGCGCCCCTGTCCTTCCCTGCCCTGAATTGTCATGCTTATGACCAAGCTCTCGTCCGACCCCCTGTTCTCCCCCACCCGACCGACAGGGCGTCAGCAGCCGTACGGGAGCCGCACGTCCGCGCCCTACCGCCCCAACGGCGCCACCCCCGGCGCCCCGGTACGCGGCGCACCCGCAGGCACCCGCGGGTTTCGTGGAAGGAACCGCCCTACGTGAAACGAAAGTTGACCCTCCCGGCCGTACTCTCCGCCACCGCTCTGCTGGCCGGCGTCATCCAGATCGCCGCCCTGCCCGCCGCCCAGGCGGCCGACCTGCCGCAGCCCGCGCCGCTCGCTCTGGCCGCCGGACAGAGCGCCCCGCTCGCCGGGGCCCTGGCCCTGGGCGCGCAGGAGCGGCTCGTCGCCAAGGACGCCGTGGTGGACGCCGACGGCACCCGGCACCTGCGCTACGAGCGCACCTACGCCGGACTCCCCGTCCTCGGCGGCGACCTGGTCGTGCACCAGCGCCCCGACGGCTCGGTGGCCTCGGTGGACCGGGCGTTCACCGGCCGGCTCGCCCTGCCGGACGGCCTGGCCCCCGGGCTGTCCGCCGACGAGGCCGCCGAGCGGGCCACCGACGCGGTACGGGCGACCGTCGGCCTGGCCGCCGACGACGACGAGGCCGCGCTCAGCCGGGTGGACGGCACCGACCGGACCGAGCTGGTGGTCTGGGCCGCCGACGGCAGCCCGCGGCTGGCCCACCGCACGGTGGTGCGCGGCGAGCGCGCCGACGGCACCCCGAGCAGCCAGCAGGTGGTCACCGACGCGGCCACCGGCGAACTGCTCTCCACCCACGAGGAGTTCCAGACCGCGGCCGGCAGCGGCAAGGGCGTCCACGTCGGCACCGTCCCGCTGACCACCACCCAGAGCGGCTCGACCTACTCGCTCAAGGACGCCACCCGCGGCGGCCAGTCCACCACCGACCTCAAGGGCGGCACCTCGGGCAACGGCTCGCTGTTCACCAGCACCAGCAACACCTGGGGCAACGGGCTCACCTCCAACCGCCAGTCGGCCGCCGTGGACGCCCAGTTCGGCGCCTCGGCCACCTGGGACTTCTACAAGAAGACCTTCGGCCGCAACGGCATCAAGAACAACGGCGTGGGCGCGCTCAGCCGGGTGCACTACGGCTCGAACTACGTCAACGCGTTCTGGGACGACACCTGCTTCTGCATGACCTACGGCGACGGCAACGGCAACACCAACCCGCTCACCGCGATCGACGTCTCGGGCCACGAGATGACCCACGGCGTCACCTCCGCCACCGCGGGCCTCAACTACTCGGGCGAGTCCGGCGGCCTCAACGAGGCCACCTCCGACATCTTCGGCACCATGGTCGAGTGGTACGCCAACCTGCCGGCGAACCCGCCGAACTACTGGATCGGCGAGAAGATCAACATCTTCGGCAACGGCAAGCCGCTGCGCTACATGGACAAGCCCTCGCTGGACGGCAGGTCCGCGGACTCCTGGTACTCCGGTGTCGGCAACCTGGACGTCCACTACTCGTCCGGGGTCGCCAACCACTTCTTCTACCTGCTCTCCGAGGGCAGCGGCGCCAAGAGCATCAACGGCTACAACTACAACAGCCCGACCTCCAACGGCGCGAAGGTGACCGGCATCGGGCGGGACAAGGCGGCGGCGATCTGGTACCGCTCGCTGACCGTCTACTTCACCTCCACCACCAACTACAAGGCCGCCCGCACCGCGAGCCTCAAGGCCGCGGCCGACCTGTACGGCGCCAACGGCGCCGAGTACAAGGCGGTGGCGGCGGCCTGGAGCGGGGTCAACGTCAACTAGGCGGCCCCCGACCGGACCACTCCCGGTAAGAAACGGCGACAGGCTGCCGCGGCCCTTTGGGAGAGGAGGCCGTGGCAGCCTGTCGACCGTCCACGCGGAGCGGGATCAGGCGGTGGCGGGCTGCAGCTCGCCGCGCTCCTCCCGGCCGAGCATCCGCTCGGCGACGAAGCCGCCGAAGGGCAGCACCGAGAGCACGAACAGCAGCACGCCGCGCTTGGCGTCCCACTTCTGCGCCTGCCAGGCCTGGATCCAGAAGACCACGTACAGGATGAACAGGATCCCGTGGACCATGCCCATCACCGGCACCGCGTCGAAGGACGTCGTGCGCTTCAGCACCGAGCAGATCAGCAGCAGGATGAAGGAGATCCCCTCGGGCGCGGAGATCAGGCGCAGGCGGTGGACGGCGCTGCTGTTCACGTTGGATACCTCAATACGGGGGTCGGAGGCGTGGGCGCGCTTGTGAAGCGACTCACAAGCCTTCCGGCCATTATCACCGAGCACATGTCCGAGTCCCGGGCCGGGGGTGGCCACCGTGCCGGATGTCACAACGGCGTGCCGGAACGCCGCCGGACGCAGCAGGGCGTCGCCCGTACCCCCTATCCTGCTGCCCGCGCGCCCACCGAACCGGGCGCCGCGGCAGCACACACGGGGCAACACACACGGGGGTAGCCACCACATGTTCAAGCGTGACTGGGACCGCAGGACCTGCGCCAAGCGCGGCCACACCACCTACGCGCCGACCGAGCCCGAACTGGCCGCCCGGCTGCACGCCGCCACCGCCGTCGGCGACGCCTGGCGCTGCCTGCGCTGCGGCGACTTCGCGCTCGGCGCCCCGCACGGCTCCGGCCCGGCGGCGGACGCCCCGCTGGTGCCGCGCGGCAAGGCGCTGCGGGACCTCTTCATCCTGCGCTTCCTGGCCGTCGAACGGGTACTGCGCGGCGTGATCATCATCCTGATCGCCTGGGGCGTCTGGAAGTTCTCCAACAGCCAGGAGGCCGTGCAGCGGATCTTCGACGAGGACCTCACGGTCTTCAAGCCGGTCGCCGACCACTTCCACTGGGACATCAACAACGCCCCGGTCGTCGAGACGATCCGCAAGACCTTCGGCTATCAGAAGAAGACCCTGCTGATCGTCGCGGGCGCACTGATCGCCTACGCGCTGATCGAGATCGTCGAGGCGGTCGGCCTCTGGCTGAACAAGCGCTGGGCCGAGTACCTGACGGTGGTCGCCACCGCCGCCTTCCTCCCACTGGAGGGCTACGAGCTGCACGAGCACGTCAGCGCGGTGAAGATCTGCACGCTGGCCCTGAACATCGCCGCGGTGCTCTGGATCATGCTCTCCAAGCGGCTGTTCGGCCTGCGCGGCGGCGTGGTCGCCTTCGAGGCGGAGCGCCACTCGGCCTCGCTGCTGGAGGTCGAGGAGGCGGCCGGGACCGTCCCGCGCCCCGCCCACGGGGCGCACGCGCGGCACTGACCCGTTTGTCCCGAACCGGTAGCAGTTCGTCCACGCCCTCTCCCCCGCCACGGCCGCGGCGGCTAGATTGCGGCCGTGGCACAGTTCAGACTCCAGGGATCGCGCGTACTCGCCGTCGAGTTGGGCGGGGACGCCGTCAAGGCCCGGCACGGCTCGATGGTCGCGTACACCGGCCAGATGACCTTCAAGAAGCTGACCGGCGGCGGGGACGGGCTGCGGGGCGTGGTCGCCCGCAGGCTGACCGGCGAGCGGATGACGGTCATGGAGGTGAAGGGGCAGGGCACCTGCTACTTCGCCGACCGGGCCACCGAGATCAACCTGGTCCGCCTCGACGGGGAGACGCTCTACGTCGAGGCGGACAACCTGCTCTGCACCGAGGCCGGCCTGCACACCGGCACCAGCTTCACCGGGCTGAACGGCGTCTCCTCGGGCAACGGCTTCTTCACCACCAAGGTGGAGGGGCACGGCTGGGCGGCCGTCACCTCCAACGGGCCGGCCGTCGTCCTGCGGGTCGGCAAGGACATGCCGCTGCGGGTCGACCCGGGCGCGTACGTCGCGCACACCGGCAACCTGCACCGCAGCGTCAAGTCGGGCGCGGGCTGGACCACGGTGATCGGCGAGGGCGGCGGCGAGGCCGTGCAGGTCGAGTTCACCGGCGAGGGCCTGGTGTACGTCCAGCCCTCGGAGAAGGTCACCGTCGGGGGTGACGTCTGATGGGCTTCACCCGGATCAACGGCAAGATGGTCGAGGCCCAGGTGGTGCCCGGCCGGCCGCTGTTCAGCCAGCGCGGGGCGATGCTCGGGTACACCGGCGACGTCCGCTTCACCCCGAACATCACCGGCGGCCAGGGCGGGGTGATGTCGATGATCGGCCGGCGGGTCGCCAACGAGGACACCCCGCTGATGACGGTCGAGGGCCAGGGCCGGGTGATGTTCGGCCACGGCGGCCACCACGTGCACGTGATCGACCTGGCCGGCGACACCCTGTTCGTCGAGGCGGACCGGCTGCTCGCCTTCGAGGGCACCCTGCGCCAGTCCACCGTGTTCCTCGGCTCGCAGGGCGGGGTGATGGGCATGGTCCGCGGCCAGGTCAGCGGCCAGGGCCTGTTCACCACCCGGCTGGAGGGCCACGGCTCGGTCGCGGTGATGGCCCACGGCGGCGTCTTCGAGCTGCCGATCACCCCCGGCCAGTCGGTGCACGTCGACCCGCAGGCGTACGTGGCGCACCGCGGCGAGGTGCGCAACAAGCTCTCCACGGCGATCGGTTGGCGCGAGATGATCGGCCGCGGCTCGGGCGAGGCGTTCCAGCTGGAGCTGTCCGGGCAGGGCGCGGTGTACGTCCAGGCGAGCGAGGAGAAGCTCTGATGTCCCACCCGCCGCAGCCGCCGTACGGGCAGTCGCCGCACGACCAGCCGACCCAGCCGGGCTTCACGGTGCCGCCGTCCTACGGCCGGTCGTCGGACTACCCGCCACCGCCTCCCCCGCCGCCGCCGTCCTACCAGCCGCAGCCCCGGCCCTCTCCGCAGCAGCCCCGACCGCCGTACGCCCAGGAGCAGTTCGGCGGCCCGCAGGCCCCGCTGCCGACCGCCCACGGCGGCACCGGCCCGGTGGTGTACGACGCCTACACCCTGCCGGTCGACGACAACGTCAACCCGTATGCCTTCGCCGTCCAGCTGAACGGCTCGTACTTCCTGCAGAAGGGAAAGATGGTCGCCTACTACGGCGACATCTCCTTCCGCGGCGTCGGCGCCGGGATGGTCGACCGGGTGCTCGGCCAGCACTTCAACTCGCCGCTGCACGCGTCGGACTGGGTGGTGGCCCAGGGGCACGGCCGGCTGCTGCTGGCCGACCGCGCCTTCGACCTGAACTCCTACGACCTGGACGACGGCAATCTGACCGTCCGCTCCGGCAACCTGCTCGCCTTCGACCCGGCGCTGCGGCTCAAGCAGTCGATCATCCCGGGCTTCCTGACCCTCATCGGCACCGGCCGGTTCGTCGCCGCCTCCAACGGGCCGGTGCACTTCGTGGAGCCGCCGGTCCGGGTGGACCCGCAGGCCCTGGTCGGCTGGGCGGACTGCCCGGCGCCGTGCCACCACTACGACCACGACTACCTGCACGGGGTGGTCGGCGGCCTACGGCGGCTGACCGGCATCGGCGGCGCCTCCGGCGAGGAGCACCAGTTCGAGTTCATCGGCGCAGGTCAGGTGCTGGTGCAGTCCAGCGAGACGCTGATGGCCGAGCGGTCGGTCGGCCGGGTGGACGCCGAGGCCGGGGTCCCGGGCGGCGGGGTGCCGAACCAGCCGGGCCACGGCGGCGACCACCCCGACGCACCCGGCCTCGGTAACCTGGGCGAGCTCGGTCGGCGTTTCGGCCTGTAAACTTGTACAAGATTGAACTAAAACGGCTATGCTGGATCCCATGGATACGCACACGCTGGACTCCGCGGACAACCCACCGCCGCAGCCCGGGGAGGAGACCCCCTGGCTGACCGCCCGGGAGCAGCGGATGTGGCGCGCCCATCTGGAGGTCGCCAAACTGCTGGACTACCAGCTCAGCCGCGAACTCCAGCCCCACAACCTGGCGATCAACGACTACGAGATCCTGGTCGTGCTCTCCGAGGCCCCGGACCACCGGATGCGGATGACGGACCTCGCGACCGCCACCCTGCAGTCCAAGAGCCGGCTCTCCCACCAGATCACCCGGATGGAGAACGCGGGCCTGGTCCTGCGCCAGGAGTGCCCCGGCGACCGCCGCGGCCTCTACGCCCACCTCACCGAGCAGGGCTGGGAGACCATGCAGCGGGTCGCCCCGGACCACGTGCGCAGCGTCCGGGCCCACTTCATCGACCGCTTCACCCCGGAGCAGCTCGACGCCATCTACGAGGCCCTGGCCCCGGTCGCCGAACACCTCCGCGGCCTGCGCGGCCGCTCGTAGCCGCACCGCGGGCAGCAGCAAGGGCCCGGACCGCTGGAAACCGTCCAGCGGCCCGGGCCCCGCGCGCAACGCTCAGCCCGTGGTCAGGCCCGCCACCAGCTCGTCGGCCGCGCCGTACGGGTCCAGCCCGCCGGTGGCCACCCGCTCGGCCAGGCCGGCCAGGTGGCGGTCGCCGGAGAGGTCGCCGATCCGGGCGCGCAGCTCGGCCAGCGCGATCGCCTCGATCTCCTGGGCGGCCCGACGGCGTCGGCGCGCCGCCAGTTCGCCGGTCTCCTCCAGCCAGGCGCGGTGCTTCTCCAGCGCCTCGACCACCTCGTCCACGCCCTCGCCGCGGGCCGCGACGGTCTTGACGATCGGCGGGCGCCAGTCCCCCGCCCCGCGGGCCTCGCCGAGGCCCAGCATGTGGTTGAGCTCCCGGGCGGTGGCGTCGGCGCCGTCCCGGTCGGCCTTGTTGACCACGAAGACGTCGCCGATCTCCAGGATGCCCGCCTTGGCCGCCTGGATCCCGTCGCCCATCCCGGGCGCCAGCAGCACCACGGCGGTGTCGGCCTGGGCGGCGACCTCCACCTCGGACTGGCCCACGCCGACGGTCTCGACCAGGATCACCTCGCAGCCCGCCGCGTCCAGCACCCGCAGCGCCTGCGGCGCCGCCCAGGACAGCCCGCCCAGGTGCCCGCGGGTGGCCATCGAGCGGATGAACACCTCGGGGTCGGTCGCGTGGTCCTGCATCCGGACCCGGTCGCCCAGCAGCGCCCCGCCGGAGAACGGCGAGGACGGGTCGACGGCGAGCACCCCGACCCGCTTGCCGAGCCGCCGGTAGGCGGAGACCAGCGCCGAGGTGGAGGTGGACTTGCCGACCCCGGGCGAGCCGGTCAGGCCCACCGTGTAGGCCTGCCCGGTGTACGGCGCGAGCGCGGCCATCGCCTCCCGCAGCTGCGGGGCGGCGTTCTCGACCAGCGTGATCAGCCGGGCGACCGCCCGCGGCCGGCCCTCCCGGGCCTGCTCGACCAGCGTGGCGACATCGATCATCGGGATCTCCTTGCAGATGCAGATGCCGAAGGGCTGCGGACCACTTGTGGCGGTCCGCAGCCCCGAGGTCACGTCGGAGTCGGTCAGGCCTTGGGCACGCGGACGATCAGCGCGTCGCCCTGGCCGCCGCCGCCGCACAGCGCGGCCGCGCCGACCCCACCGCCGCGGCGCTGCAGCTCCAGCGCCAGGGTCAGCACCACGCGGGCGCCGGACATCCCGATCGGGTGGCCGAGCGCGATCGCGCCACCGTTGACGTTGACGATGTCGGCGGAGACCCCGAGGTCCTTCATCGACTGGTGGGCGACGGCCGCGAAGGCCTCGTTGATCTCGATCAGGTCGAGGTCGGAGACCTCCAGGCCCTCCTTGCCCAGCGCGTGCTTGATCGCGTTGGACGGCTGCGACTGCAGCGAGTTGTCCGGGCCGGCCACGTTGCCGTGGGCGCCGATCTCGGCGATCCAGGTCAGGCCCAGCTCCTCGGCCTTGGCCTTGCTCATCACGACCACGGCGGCGGCGCCGTCGGAGATCTGCGAGGAGGTGCCGGCGGTGATCGTGCCGTCCTTGGTGAAGGCCGGGCGCAGCTTGGCCAGGCCCTCCACGGTGGTGTCGGCGCGGATGCCCTCGTCCTGGCTGAACAGCACCGGCTCGCCCTTGCGCTGCGGGATGGCGACCGGGACGATCTCGGCCTCGAAGACGCCGTCGGCCTGCGCCTTGGCGGCCCGCTGGTGGGAGGCTGCGGCGATCTCGTCCTGCACCTCGCGCGGGATCCCCAGGCGGGTGTTGTGCTTCTCGGTGGACTCGCCCATCGGGATGTTCTCGTAGGCGTCGGTCAGACCGTCGTGGGCCATCGCGTCGAGCACCTCGACCGCGCCGTACTTGTAGCCCTCGCGGGACTTCGGCAGCAGGTGGGGGGCGTTGGTCATGGACTCCTGGCCGCCGGCCACCACGATGTCGAACTCGCCGGCCCGGATCAGCTGGTCGGCCAGGGCGATCGCGTCCAGGCCGGAGAGGCAGACCTTGTTGATGGTCAGCGCCGGGACGTTCATCGGGATGCCGGCCTTGACGGCCGCCTGGCGGGCCGGGATCTGGCCGGCGCCGGCCTGCAGCACCTGGCCCATGATCACGTACTGAACCTGCTCACCCGTGATGCCGGCCCGCTCCAGCGCGCCCTTGATCGCGAAGCCGCCGAGGTCGGCACCGGAGAAGCCCTTGAGGGAACCGAGCAGGCGACCCATCGGGGTCCGCGCACCGGCAACGATCACAGAGGTGGTGTTGGTCATGGGACGGGCCCCTTCGCACGTCGTGGCCAGGTGGTGAGGATGCGCTCAGGGTACTGACCCGTTTTCCGCCCGTCACCGGAGCGACGGTGTGATCGAGCGCACTGGCACCGTCCAGTCAACACCGTGTCAACGCGGTCCGGGTGAACGTCGGGACACTTCCCGGCGTGTGAGCAGGCTCGCACGTCCGGCACTGGCGCCGCCTCGGGGCCATACGCTGCACTGGGTGCCACTTTCCGTCCACCGCCCTGGAGGTCGCCGTGCTGACCCGTATCGACCACATCGGCATCGCCTGCCGAGACCTCGACAAGACGGTCGAGTTCTACCGCGCCACCTACGGCTTCGAGGTGTTCCACAGCGAGGTCAACGAGGAGCAGGGGGTCCGCGAGGCCATGCTCCGGATCAACGGGACGGACGACGGCGGCGCCTCGTACCTCCAGCTGCTGGAGCCCACCCGCCCGGACTCCACCGTCGCGAAGTGGCTGGAGAAGAACGGCGAGGGCGTGCACCACATCGCCTTCGGCACCGCCGACGTCGACGCCGACGCCGAGTCCATCCGCGGCAAGGGCATCCGGGTCCTGTACGAGGAGCCGCGGATCGGCTCGATGGGCTCGCGGATCACCTTCCTGCACCCCAAGGACTGCGGCGGCGTCCTGACCGAGCTGGTCACCTCGGCCCAGCCCGGCGAGCACGAAGAACACTGAAACGACCTCGGAACCACCCCCGGTGCCGCCCGCTCCCGGGCGGCACACCGGAATTCGGCTCTACCGACCCGTCAGTAACCTGGTCCGACGGCCGGAAAACCCCCACGCGGCCATTCCCCCGCGGTGCGGGCCCACTACAATGCCCAGGTGCGCGACGACTCCGGGGGACGGAGGCGACGGGCACGGCCGATGACAGGCCTGTCCGCCCTCCGGTGGTCGGCCCGTCGCAGGGGAGTCCAGTACGCGGGCACGGCTGAACAGTCGCAAGACGGATCTGTCACCATTCTCCACAGGCAAGAGTTCGCCCAGGAGTCCACCCGGACGAGGGAACGCGGCACGTCCGCGCTCCCGCGACCAGGACTCCGACGACCGCGGCGGACGGCTCCGGCTTGGCAGCGGATCGTCCGGTGGCCGCGGATGCAAGGACCAGTCGGACCGGTACCCCGGACACGGGAGCCCTGGACCGGCCCGGTCGAGGACGCGACCAGGAGATGGATGGGACCGCGGAGTGCGGGGCAACGACCGCTACGAGGTTGACGATCACCTCTCCCAGTTCGAGGCCGAGATGGGTCGGACTCGGAAGGAGCGGGACAAGGCAGTCGAGCATGCCGAGGACCTCGCCTACCAGGTGGAGGTGCTCCGGGCCAAGCTGCACGAATCCCGGCGCATGCTCGCCCAGCCGCGCGCCTTCGACGCCGTCTCCGGCCAGGCCGAGCAGATGCTCCGGACCGCCGAGATGCAGGCCCAGCAGATGCGCCTCGACGCCGAGCGCCAGCTGCGCGACTCCCAGGCCGCCACCCAGCGGATCATGGCCGAGGCCGCCGAGCGCACCGCCCGGCTGGAGGCCGAGCTCACCGCGCGCCGCCGCCAGCTGGAGGACGAGCTCACCGAGCTGCGCCGCGCCGCCGAGCAGCACGTCAACGGCTGGGCCGAGCAGACCCGGTCCGGCTCCGAGCAGGAGGCCCAGCGCCTGCTGCAGGAGGCCCGCGCCGAGGCCGAGCGGATGGTCGCCGCGGCCCGCGCCGAGGCCGCCGCCCTCTCCGACCACGCCCGCGCCCAGACCGCCGCCGACGTGGACGCCGCCCGCGGCGAGGCCCAGGCCGCCGCCGAGGCCGCCCTGCAGAAGGCCCAGAACGACGCCGAGCGGCTGCTGCGCGCCGCCTCCGAGCACGCCCAGCAGGCCGGTGCCCAGGCCGCCGCCGACGTGGACGCGGCCCGCGGCCAGGCCCAGCAGGAGCTGGCCGCCGCCCATGCCGCCGCCGAGCAGCAGCTGGCCGTCGCCCACACCGAGATCAGCCGGCTCAAGGAGCAGGCCGCCGCCGAGCAGGCCCGCGCCGAGCAGCAGCTCGGCGCCGCGAAGGCCGAGATAGAGCGGCTGCGGGCCGAGGTGATCGCCGAGGCCGAGCGCACCCGCCGCGAGGCCACCGAGCTGCGCGCCCAGGCCGAGCAGGCCGCCGAGCAGCTCCAGGCCGACGCCGAGGCCGCCGCGGAGCGCAAGGTCGCCGACGGCGAGGCCGCCACCGAGCAGCGTTCGCAGACCGCCCGGGCCGAGATCGCCCGGCTGGTCGCCAAGGCCACCAAGGAGTCCGAGGCCATCCGGGCCGAGGCCGAGGCGGTCCGCGCCGAGGCCGCCACCCGGCAGGCCGAGGCGGACGCCGCCAAGGCCGCCGCCGCCGAGGAGAGCGAGCGGCTGCGGGCCACCGCCGAGTCGGTCGCCGCCCAGCTGAAGGCCGAGGCCGAGGCCGCGATCGCCGAGCTGCGCGCCCAGGCCGACCGGGACGTGGCGGAGCTGCGGGCGCAGGCCGAGGCCGACGCCCAGCGACTGCGCGGCGAGGCCGAGGAGGAGGGCCGGGCGGCCGGCGCCAAGGACGCCACCGTCCACCTCGCCAAGGCCGCCAAGACCGCCGAGGAGGTGCTCGGCCGCGCCAACCAGGACGCCGAGACCGCCCGCAGCGAGGCCGCCGCCGAGGCGGAGCGGATCCGCGCCGAGGCGCACGCCGAGGCCCAGCGGCTGCGCGAGCAGGCCCAGGCCGCCGTCGAGCAGGCCCAGAACGCCGCCCTGGACGACGCCGCCGCGATCCGCGAGCGGATCGAGCAGATGCAGGACGAGGCGGCCCGGCTGCGCGCCGAGGCCGAGGAGCTGCGCGCCCAGGCCGCCGCCGAGGCCGACCGGGTCCGCAGCGAGGCCCGCCGCCAGGCCGTCCTGCAGATCGAGGAGTCGGCGAAGAACGCCGAGGAGCTGCTCACCAAGGCCAAGGCCGACGCGGACGAGCTGCGCGCGGGTGCTGCCGGGGAGATCGAGCGGCTGCGCGCCCAGGCCCAGGAGCAGGCCGCCGAGACCCAGGGCCGGGCCGAGCAGACCCTGGCCCGGGCCCGTACCGAGGCCGAGAAGATCATCTCGTCCGCCACCCAGCAGGGCCAGGACGCCGTGGCCGCCGCCAAGGCCGCGGCCGCCGAGAACCGCACCGCCACCGAGCGTGAGACCGCCGAACTCCGGCGCAGCGCAACCGAGTTCGACCAGCGGGTGCGCTCCGAGGCGACCGCTGCCGCGGAGGCCGTGACCGCCGAGGCCCAGGCCGAGGCGAACGCCGTCCGGGACGCCGCGGTCGCCGACGCCGAGCGGGTGCGCACCGAGGCCGACACCGAGGCCGCCCGGACCAGGGCCGAGGCCGAGGCCGCCGCGAACGCGCTGCGCGAGGAGAGCCGGCGCGAGCGCGAGGAGGCCGCCGCCGGGCTGCGGCAGGAGCGCGAGGAGACCGCCGAGCAGCTGGCCGGTGCCCGCACCGCCCGCGAGCAGGCCGAGCGGGGCGCCGCCGAGCTGACCGAGCGCACCGCCCTGGAGAGCGCCGAGGTCCGCGCGGCCGCCGACCGGTACGCGGCCGAGCAGCGCGAGCTCGCCGACCGCGAGACGACCGAGCTGCGCGCGGAGGCCGACCGGTACGCCGTCGAGCAGCGCGCCGAGGCCGAGCAGGCCGCGGCCGAGCTGCGCGCCCTCGCCCTGCGGGAGACCACCCAGCAGAC
>NZ_JBEOSP010000006.1:126003-297512 GCF_040303105.1 Kitasatospora sp. NPDC096128
GCGCGAGGCCGCAGAGGCCCACGCCGACCGCGTCCGCACCGAAGCCGAACAGCACGCCACCGAGCTGCGCACCGAGGTCGAGCAGTACGCCGCCGAGCAGCGCGCCGAGGCCGAGCAGGCCGCGGCCGAGCTGCGCGCCCTCGCCCTGCGGGAGACCACCCAGCAGCGCGAGGCCGCAGAGGCCCACGCCGACCGCGTCCGCACCGAAGCCGAACAGCACGCCACCGAGCTGCGCACCGAGGTCGAGCAGTACGCCGCCGAACTGCGCACCGAAGTCGAGCAGTACGCCGCCGACCACCGCGCCGAGGCCGACGAGCTGCTGGAGCAGGCCGAGGCCGCCGCCGAGCAGCGCCGGGCCGAGGCCGCCCAGGACGCCAAGGCCACCCGCGAGAAGGCCGCCGCCGAACTGGCGCTGGCCAACGAGCAGGCCGAGACCGTCCGGGCGGAGGCCGGCCGGGAGCTGTCCGAGGCCCGCGCCACCGCCGACGGCATCCGCGCCGAGGCCGCCGCCGAGCTGGAGCAGGCGCGCGCCGACGGCGAGGACCTGCTGGCCGCCGCCCGGGCCGAGGGCGCCGAGCTGGTCGCCGCCGCCGACGAGGAGGCCGCCGAGGTCCGCCAGTCGGTGGCCGGCCTGCACGAGGCCGCCGCCGAGCAGATCGCCGCGCTGCGGGCCACCGCGGAGCAGGACGCCGCGGACACCCGCGAGCGCGCCGAGCTGGACGCCGCCGAGGTGCGCGAGTCGGCCGACCGGGAGACCGCCGAGCAGCGCGAGGCCGCCGACCGGTACGCGGCCGAGGTGCGCGAGCTGGCCGACCGGGAGACCGCCGAGCAGCGCGACCTGGCCGAGCGCGAGACCGCCGAGCAGCGCGAGGCCGCCGACCGGTACGCCGCCGAGCTGCGCGCCCGGACCGAGGCCGAGACCACCGCCCTGCGCGAGCGGACCGAGCGGGAGCTCACCGCCGAGCGCGAGGCCGTCGAGGCCGAGCTCGGCCACCAACGGGCCGAGGCCCAGGCCTACGACGAGCAGCTGCGCGCCGAGGCCGAGGCCGAGTTGCGGGCCGCCCAGGAGGCCGCCGAGCAGCTGCGCGCGGACGCCGCGGCGCAGGCCGCCCGTACCGTCGCCGACGCCGACGCCCTGGGCCTGCGGACGATCGCCGACGCCGAGGAGCTGGCCGCCGGGCTGCGCGCCGAGGCCGAGGAGTACGCGCTCGCCACCCGCACCCTGGCCGACGAGTACGACACCGCCACCCGCGCCCGCGCCGACGCCTACGACGCGGAGACCCGGGAGGCCGCCGAGCAGTTCGACAAGGCCACCCGCGAGCGGGCCAAGTCCGTCCTGGAGAAGGCCTTCGCCGACGCCGAGTCGCTCGGCGAGGACGCCCAGACCACCGCGCTGGCCACCACCGCCGCCGCCGAGGAGCAGGCGGACGCGATGGTCGCCGCCGCCCGCAAGGAGGCCGACCGGCTGGTCGCGGCCGGCGAGGCCGCAGGTCAGGCCGAGGTCGAGAAGGGCCGCTCCGACGCCGACACCCTGCTCGCCGAGGCCCGCCGGGACGCCACCGCGATCCGCGAGCGCGCCGAGGAGCTGCGCGAGCGCACCGACGCCGAGGTGGAGGCGCTGCACGAGCGGGCCCGCAAGGAGAACGCGGCGGCCATGAAGTCGGCCGGCGAGCGGGTGGACGCGCTGGTGACGGCCGCCCAGGAGCAGCTGACCGAGGCCGAGGAGCAGGCGGTGGCCACCGTCGCCGAGGCCGAGGACCGCGCCGCCGCCCTGGTCGCGGCCGCCGAGGACCGGGCCGCCGAGCTCACCTCGGAGGCCTCCGCGGAGGCCAGCAAGGTCCGGCTGTCCGCCGTCCGCAAGGCCGAGGGCCTGCTCAAGGAGGCGGAGACCAAGCTCGCCAACTCCACCGACCGGGCCGAGTCGCTGATCGAGAAGTCCGAGGCGAAGCTGCGCTCGGCGGAGGCGGAGGCCGAGGAGCGGCTCGACAGCGCGGCCGCCGAGGCGGAGAAGCGGCTGCGCGACGCAGACCGCACCGCGGACGAGCAGATCGAGCTGGCGAAGGCGGAGGCCGAGCGGCTGATCGCCGAGGCGAAGGCGGAGGCGGAGCGGGTCACCGAGGAGGGCCGGCGCGAGCTGGACGAACTGGTGCGCCGCCGCAAGGACATCAACACCGAGATCTCCAGGGTCCAGGACGTGCTGTCGGCGCTGGAGGCGTTCGAGGCACCGTCACCGGTCGCCCAGGGCAACGGGGGAAGCAACACCAAGAAGGACGGGGGCGCCAAGGCCGGCGCCGGAGTCGGCTCGCCCCGGTCGGGTGGCAATCGCTCCAAGAGCGCACCACCCGATTGAGCGGACATTGGCGGTCATTGTCCGTGAGACAACGGCATTTCGCCGTCGACACTCCGGTACCGTGTCAGGATTCCCTCAACCACCTCAGCGGTTTGACGACAGGAAGCCCAGAGTCCCATGAGCGACAGTCACTCCCCTCACGGCTTCGACCTGGTACGCCGTGGGTACGAGCGCGCCCAGGTCGACGAGCGGATCACCAAGCTGGTGGCCGACCGTGACAGCGCACTGACCCGGATCAGTGCGCTGGAGAAGCGCATCGAGGAGCTCCACCTCGAAACCCAGACCGCCCAGGCGGCGGTGGCCGAGCAGGAGCCCTCCTACGCCGGTCTCGGCGCCCGGGTCGAGAAGATCCTGCGGCTCGCCGAGGAGGAGGCCAAGGACCTGCGCGACGAGGCGCACCGCGCCTCCGAGCAGCACCGCGAGCTGGCCGAGGCCGCCGCCCAGCAGGTCCGCACCGAGGCCGAGAACTACGCCAAGGACCGCAAGGCCAAGGCGGAGGACGAGGGTCTGCGGATCGTCGACAAGGCGAAGAGCGACTCCGCCCAGCTGCGTGCCGAGGCCAACAAGGACGCCCAGAACAAGCGCGAGGAGGCGGACGCCCTCTTCGAGGAGACCCGCACCAAGGCCGCCCAGGCCGCGCTGGAGTTCGAGACGAACCTGGCCAAGCGCCGCGAGCAGTCCGAGCGCGACCTGGCCGCCCGTCAGGCCAAGGCCGAGAAGCGCCTCGCCGAGATCGAGCACCGGGCCGAGCAGCTGCGCCTGGAGGCCGAGAAGCTGCGCACCGACGCCGAGCGCCGGGCCCGCCAGACCGTCGAGACGGCCCAGCGCCAGTCCGAGGACATCGTGGCGGACGCCAACGCCAAGGCGGACCGCATCCGCAGCGAATCCGAGCGCGAGCTGGCGGCGCTGACCAACCGCCGCGACAGCATCAACGCCCAGCTGACCAACGTCCGCGAGATGCTGGCGACGCTGACCGGCGCGGCCGTGGCCGCCGCCTCGCTGCCGAACGACGACACCATGGGCGTGCCGGCCCAGCAGTCGCGCTGACGCAGCCGCCGACGCGGTCCCGCGACAGGCCCTCACCCGCCCGGGTGAGGGCCTGTCGCACGTCCGCGTGTCACCACTCCGGGCCCTCTTTCACCGGGGGTAGGCCCCGTCGGGCCGCTGGTGCCCGCTGCTGAGCTGGTTGCCCTCGTCGTCCGACACGGTGCCGTACCAGGACGTGCACCAGACCGACACCGAGTCGGGCCAGTACTGCACCTCGAAGGGGTGTCCGGACCCGTAGTCGCCGTACGAGGTGACGATGAAGGTCTCGCCCGGGCGCATCCAGTAGTCCTCGCCGAGCGGCTCCAGGGTCAGCTCCACCAGCCCCTCGCCGCGGTTGGTCACCGGCATCCGGCCGGTGACCTCCAGCGCGGAGAAGTCCCAGCCCGCCGGGTCCGGGCTCATCCGGCGGCCACCCGGGCGAGCAGACGGCGGACGGCGGCGTCGAACGCCCCCGGGGACTCCAGGGCGCTCAGGTGGCCCACGCCGGGGACGACGGTCAGCTCGGCGTCCGGGCGGGCCCGGAGCATCAGTTCGGCCTCCTCCGGCGCCACCAGGGCGTCCAGGGCGCCCGCGAGGAGCGCGACCGGCACCCGGAGCCCGGCCAGTACGTCCAGGGAGTCCGGACGGGCCGCCATGGCCCGCTGGGCCCAGGCGACGGAGGCCGGCGGCGCGGCGGCCACCATCGCCTGCACCCGCTCCACCAGGTGCTGCGAGTCGGGGCCGAGCTGCCCGGCCGCGACCTGCTCGTCCAGCAGCAGCTGGACGCTGCCCCGGGCGGTGACGGCGGCGGCGATCCGCTCCCGGTTCGCCCGGGCGGCGTCGGTGTCCGCGGTGGCGCGGGTGTTGGCCAGCAGCAGGCCGGACAGCCGGTCCGGGTGGCGGCGGGCGAAGGCGAGCGCCACGTAGCCGCCCATGGAGAGGCCGCCGACCACCGCGCGGTCGATCCCGGCCGCGTCCAGCAGCAGCGCCAGGTCGTCGGCGACGAGGTCCAGCGAGGGTTCGTCGGCGCCCAGCTCGGTGCCGCCGAAACCCCGCTGGTCGGGGGCGAGCACCCGGACCTCGTCCCCGGTGAGTCCGGGCAGCGCGTCCAGCTGGGCGGACCACATCGAGGAGTTCAACGGGAAGGCGTGCAGCAGCACGAGGGGTGTTCCGGTACCGCTCTCGCGGACGGACACTGCGGAAGGGAGCTGACTCATGCAGCCACCGTATTCGGGTGGACGGGGTGAGCCCACTCAGCGGGCCCACCCGACGGGCCCCGGCATCCGCTTTGTCCTAGCCTGACAGAGAGTAAGGGAGCGCCAATGATCGAGTTGCACGACCTGACAAAACGTTACGGCAAGACGCTCGCGGTGGACCGGCTCAGCTTCACCGTCCCCCAGGGCGTGGTCACCGGCTTCCTCGGCCCCAACGGCGCGGGCAAGTCCACCACCATGCGCATGATCCTCGACCTGGACCGCCCCACCGGCGGCCGGGTCACCATCGACGGCAGGCGCTACGGGCAGCTCAGCGAGCCGCTCAAGTACATCGGCGCCCTGCTGGAGGCCAAGGCCGTCCACCCCGGCCGCACCGCCCGCGACCACCTGCTCTGGCTCGCCCAGAGCAACCGGATCCCGACCAGGCGGGTGGACGAGGTACTCGCCCTGGTCGGCCTCACCCCGGTCGCCCGCAAGCGCGCCCGCGGCTTCTCCCTCGGCATGGGCCAGCGCCTGGGCATCGCCTCCGCCCTGCTCGGCGACCCGGAGATCGTCATGTTCGACGAACCGGTCAACGGCCTCGACCCGGAGGGCATCCTCTGGATCCGCAACCTGATGAAGCGCCTGGCCGGCGAGGGCCGGACGGTCTTCGTCTCCTCCCACCTGATGAGCGAGATGGCCGTCACCGCCGACCACCTGGTGGTCATCGGCAAGGGCCGGCTGCTCGCCGACCTGCCGATGCCGGAGTTCATCCGGCGCAACTCCCGCTCCGCCGTCCGGCTGCGCACCCCCCAGCCCGAGCGCCTGCTCGACGTCCTGGCCGGGGCCGGGCTTCGGCACGAACCGGGCCCCGACGGCTCCTACGAGGTGGTCGACGGCGACATCGCCCGGCTCGGCGAACTGGTCTCCGCTCACGGTGTGGTGCTGCACGAACTCAGCCCCCAACAGGCCTCGTTGGAGGAGGCGTTCATGCAGATGACGGCGGACTCGGTCGAGTACCACGCGGGCGACGGCCCCGGCCGGGACGCCGCCGGCGCCCCCGGGGAGTGGGGCGCGGGCTGGAACGCGGACGGCAGCCGGCCGGCCGCGGCGGCGCGGCAGGAGGAGAACTGAGATGACGTCCTTCCCGGCGATCCTGCGCTCCGAGTGGACGAAGATCCGCAGCGTCCGCTCCACGGTCTGGACGCTCGCCCTGGCCTTCGTGGTCACCGTCGGCATCGGCGCGCTGCTGTCCCTGCTCACCAACAACAACTTCACCGAGTTCAGACGCCACGAGCAGACCCCGTTCGACGCCACCGGCACGGCCTTCTCCGGCATCATGCTCGGCGAGCTGGCCATCATCGTCTTCGGGGTGCTGGCGATCGGCAACGAGTACAGCAGCGGCATGATCAGGGTCACCCTGGCCGCCGTCCCCCAGCGCGGCACCCTGCTGGCCGGCAAGGCGATGGTGCTCGGCTCGCTCGCCCTGGCCGTCTCGCTGGTGACCGCGTTCGTCACCTTCTTCGTCGGCCAGGCGCTGCTCGGCCCGCACTCCACCACCCTGGGCGAGCCGAACGTGCTGCGCGCGGTGTTCGGCGCCGCGCTCTACCTGACGATGCTCTGCCTGTTCTCGGCCGGCGTCACCGCCATGCTGCACAACCAGACGCTCGCCCTGGGCGTGCTGGTGCCGTTCTTCTTCCTGCTCTCGCCGATCCTCTCGGCGGTGCCGAAGGTCAAGACCCTGGCCCACTACTTCCCCGACTACGCCGGCTCGCGGATGCTGCTGGTCTACGAGCAGAACGGCCAGCCGTACGGGCCGTGGGCGGGCTTCACGATCTGCCTGGCCTGGACGCTGGCCGCGCTGGCCGGCGGCGCGCTGGTGCTCAAGAACCGCGACGCGTAAGGGCGTTCGGACTTTCGAGCGGCAGCGGACCAGCCGGATCAGCCGGATCAGCCGGACCGGTTCGGATCAGTACCGCGGAGCGCCGCGGCCTCGCAGCACGTTGGAGGCCCGGCGCTCCCGCGCTCCCCAGCACGCCCGGTGCCAGTGCCGCCGGTCGTCCACCCCGCCGCCGTGCACCGGCCAGGCCACCACGTGGCCCACCCGGGGCGGGATCTCCTGGTCGCAGCCCGGGCAGCGGTAGAAGCGTCCCGACGTCCCGGCGACCGTCTGCACCACCCAGTCGTCACCCTGGTAGCTCTCGGTGCGGCGCAGCGAACCGCCGAGCGGGGCGGCGGCCGGCTCGGCGTTCTCGCGGTCGGCGGCGCTCTTGATCCGGTTGCGGCGGGGCACGGCGGACTGCCTCTCTTCCGGGGGCTCGAAGTCGTTCCAGCCTACGGGTGTCAAACCCTTTTATTGGCCTCTATCACGGCATCGGCCGACCGTCCGGGCTTTTTGCCGAGATCCACCCGATCATCGGGGAAATTCTGGGTTCCGCGTGCCATTGGCACATGACATCGGATACCCACGAGTGGACAGGCGGGGCCCGCAGACCCTGCGTGCACCCGAGGAGGCCCCCAGGATGACCAAGACCAGCCCGCGCGCCGAGACCCGCCGACCCATCGGTGTGCGCCCGCCCGCCCCCGGCCCGACGCTCACCTCCGTGCCGCCGCTCGCCGTCACGGGCGAACCGCTGGGCGCCGTGCAACGTGTCGGCGCACTGCCGCCGGACACCGCACCGGTACGGGTCGGCGCGTTCCTGTTGTCCGCGCAGTTCCCCGGCCAGAGCCACGGCGAGGTGCTGGAGCGCACCGTCCGGGCCACCGTCGAGGCCGAACGTGCGGGCCTGGACAGCGTATGGCTGGCCGAGCACCACTTCGTCCCGTACGGGGTCTGCCCCAACGCCGCGACCCTGGCCGCACTGCTGCTCGGCCGCACCCGCCGGATCGGCATCGGCACCGCGGTCAGTGTGCTCTCCACCAGCCACCCGGTGACCCTCGGCGAGCAGGCCGCGCTGCTGCACCTCACCTCCGGCGGGCGCTTCACGCTCGGGGTGGGCCGCGGCGGGCCGTGGATCGACCTGGACGTGTTCGGCAGCGGCGTGGGCGCCTTCGAGAACGGCTTCCCGGAGCGGTTGGACCTGCTGCTGCGCTGGCTGCGCGGCTCCCGGGTGGGCGCGGACGGGCCGCAGTTCTCCTTCCCCGAGGTGGCCGTGGTGCCGCAGGCCACCGAGTCGCCGCGCCGACCGGGTCTGGGCAGCTGGCTCGGCCTGGACGAGCCCACCGGCCCGGTGCTCTTCCCGCGCCAGCGCCAGGACGCCGACGGCCTCGCCGAGGAACGCAACCGCGCCGGACGGCCGGTGGCCGGACCGCCGGTGGTGGTCGCCTGCACCTCCCCGGGCGGGGTGCGGCTGGCCGCCGAACGCGGCCTGCCGATGCTGCTCGGCATGCACTCCGGCGACGACGACAAGCTGCGGATGCTGGAGCTCTACCGCACGGCCTGGCTGGCCGCCGGACGCGGCGAGGAGCAGCTGCGCCGGGTGACCCGCCAGCACGTCGCGGCGGGCGTGGCCCAGGTGGACGACCGCGCCTCGACCGCCCGGGCGACCCTGCTGAACGCGATGCCCGGCTGGTTCGAGCACGGGCTCGGCGCCCACCGCACCGTGGACGGCCGCGAGCGCAAGATGCGCGACCCGCACCAGTACACCGAACTGCTCTGCGACCTGCACGCGGTGGGCACCCCGAGGCAGTGCGCCGACCGGCTGCTGGCCACCGCCGAGCGCACCGGCATCCGCCGCTTCGCCCTGCTCGCGGAGGGCAGCGGCGACCGCGAGGCGACCCTGCACAACATCGCCAGGCTCGGCTCCGAGGTGCTGCCGCAGCTGGGCTGACCGCACCGGCCCGGACCGCCGCCCCTCCCCCCGCACCGGAGGACGGGGGCGGCCGGCTCCGGCCGGTTCAGCAGTCCCGCAGCTCCTCGGACTGGTTGAGCAGCTGCTCCCGGACGGAGGTGAAGCGGTCGTACCGCGCCTCGTTGGCCTCCGACGGCACGAACACCGCCACCCGGTGACAGTTCTGGAACGCCAGCCGGACGCCGAAGTGGCGCTGCAGGGCGCCCCGGATGGCATCGCTGGCCAGGGCGCGCAGCAGCTGGCCACGGGCCTGCTCGCTGGGCGGCGGCACCTGGTTGTCGGCGAAGTCGGTGCCGTCGACCTTCGCCTGGGCGACCAGCGAGCTGATCAGGTCCCAGGCGTACGGCAGCGAGACGCGGACGCAGTCGACGAATTCCCGCTCGTCGACCTCGCCCCGCTCGGCCTTTTCCAGCAGGGCCGGTGAGACGTCGAGCGACATGGATTCTCCTCTCGCGGTCCACCCGCGCGGCGCCCGGGTGGTCATGCGTAGTCCAAGCTCACAGGGAGGGTGGGCGAAACAGCAGGTGGTGTCCGGAACGCCGTCGGACGGGCGTTTCCGGTACCTGTTGCGAAGGCGGCGGCGCCACTGGACGTGACGTCCTGAACACCGACCGCGTCAGAACAGCGTGGCAGTCAACGGCGGGGCAGGCCTGTCGTTCCTACGGATTGCTCCGGAAATACGCCGTGGTGCACCAGAATGGCCTGATCCCGTCGGATCGTTCATCTGAAGTCTCCATCCCCGTTGACAGCGACCCCGCATCCGTACCGTCACACACCGTAGCGACCCGAGGGGGCGTACGCCAGAGCGCGGCGAGCGGTGGCGGGACCGCGAACCTCCATGTTCGCGGGGTTCGCGCTTTCTTCACCCGGTCCTCGCGGAATCGCATCAACTGGCCCCGGTGGGCTAGCGTGGTCGACCGTGCGTCTCGTAATTGCCCGCTGCTCAGTCGACTATGCCGGTCGGCTCTCCGCCCATCTGCCCTCCGCCACCAGGCTGATCCTGGTCAAGGCCGACGGCAGCGTCAGCATCCACGCCGACGACCGCGCCTACAAGCCGCTCAACTGGATGTCCCCGCCGTGCGCCCTCAAGGTGGCCGACGGGGTCTGGACGGTGGAGAACAAGGCCGGCGAGAAGCTCATCATCACGCTGGAGGAGGTGCTGCACGACTCCTCCCACGAACTCGGGGTGGACCCCGGCCTGATCAAGGACGGCGTCGAGGCCCACCTCCAGGAGCTGCTCGCGGACCGGATGGAGGTGCTCGGCAGCGGCTGGTCGCTGATCCGCCGCGAGTACCCGACCGCGATCGGCCCCGTCGACATCCTCTGCCGCGACGGCGACGGTGCCACCGTCGCCGTCGAGATCAAGCGCCGCGGTGAGATCGACGGCGTCGAGCAGCTCACCCGCTACCTCGAACTCCTCAACCGGGACCCGCTGCTGGCCCCGGTCAAGGGCGTCTTCGCCGCGCAGGAGATCAAGCCCCAGGCCCGCGTCCTGGCCACCGACCGGGGCATCGGCTGCGTGGTGCTGGACTACGACGAGCTGCGCGGCATCGACGACGACAAGCTCAAGCTGTTCTGACCGGTCAGGCCGGACTCGGCGTCGGGCCGGGCGTGCCGGTCGACGTGGCCGTCGCACTCGGCGTCGGGCTCGGCTTGGCGGTCGTCGTCGCTGTCGGGCTCGGCGACGACGAGGTACCGCCGCCCGGCTGAGTGCCTCCCCCGCCGTTGCCCCCGCCGTTCCCACCGCCGCTGCCGCCGCCCGAACCGCCCTGCTTCGGCGGCTCCGGCGGCTGCGGCTGCCCCGGGACGGGCTGCTGCGACTGCCCCTGCGGGGCGTCCAACCCGGTCGCCCCCGGCGAGGCGCTGGGCCGCTTCGACGGCGAGGCGCTCGGCGAGCGCGAGGCACTGCCGCTCGCCGAGGGCTCCGGGCTGGTCCCCGTCCCCGTCGGCGCGCCCGGCTCGGTGCCGGGAGCACCGGACGGGCCCGGCGAGTTGTCCGCGGACGGCAGCGGCGCCGGCGCGTCGCCGTTCTCGCCGACCTGGTCCAGCTGACCGTGCGGCTCCTTCCCCTTGGGCTCCTCCGGCCCGGTGAGGCTCATCGCCACCGCCGTACCGAGCACCCCGAAGGTGAGCAGCGCCGCGGAGGCCACCACCACCCGGCGGCGCTTGCCGGCCCGGGCCTTCAGGCCGGCCGGCACCCGGGCGGCGATCTTGCGGATCACCGGCCCGCGACTCGGCGCGGCGGCCGCCGCGGCGGGCAGTTGACGGCCGTCGGCGCGCAGCAGGTCGAGCATCCGGCGCGCGGAGGCGACCCCGCGCTGCTCCCCGATGGTGGCCCGCAGGGTGAGCGCGGTCTCCAGTTCGGCGATCGCCCGGGAGGGCTGCTGGAGGCAGATCGCGAGCACGCCCGCCTCGTGGTGGAACCAGGCCTGGTCGACCGTCGAGCCGGTCCGCCGGGCCGCCTCCAGGCCGAGTTGCAGCACCCGCTCCCAGGCGCCCCAGCGCAGCGACAGCGCCAGGGCGGGCGCCGCCGCCCGGGCCAGCCGGACGACCGCGTCGTGTCGCCCGGCGGTCCGGTCCGCGAGCAGCACCCCGATCAGCACCTCGGCCTCGGCGGCGATCTGCGCCAGCGACACCGAGCTGTGCCCGACCCACCAGGCGAAGTGCTGGGCGGCGCCGTCGACGCTGCCGCGGGCCGGCCAGTGCGGGACGAGCAGTTCGAGCGCCCCGGCGGTCAGCCGGTGGTGCCCGCCGATGGACACCGCGAGTCCGGCGTCGGCGAGTTCGGCCAGCGCGCTCTCGCCCTGGCCGACGTCGATCAGCGCGGGCAGGTGCGGCGCGGTGGGACACTCGCCGCCGAGCGCGACGGCCAGCCGCAGCACGGCCTGCGCGGCCTCGCTCAGCCCCTCCGCGAGCCGGACGGCGGGCGAGGCGGTCTCCGCGACCGAGGGCAGCGGGACGGTGCGCCGCAGCGCGTTCTCCCGGACCGCCGGGTCGGGGTCGTGGACGGGCTCCTCGACCGCGCCGAAGACGTCCAGCCGGTCCTGCTCGGCGGCGACCAGCGCGTCCACCGCGACGTCCCGCTGGCGCAGCAGCGCGGCGGCCTGGACGAAGCGCAGCGGCAGGCCCTCGGACTCGAACCAGAGGTCGACCGCCCAGGCCTTCTCGGCGACGTCCAGCGGACGCCCGGCGAGCCGGCCGGTGAGGGCCAGGCAGGCGGGCCGGGAGAGCCCGGGGACGAGGTGGTCCCGCAGCCGGGAGTCGGCGGGCAGCGACGGGCCACCGGGGGCGACCGAGATCAGGAAGGCGCAGCCGGGGGCGGCGGCGAGCAGTTCCTCCAGCTCGGCGCCGACCGGCTCGGCCTCGTCGATCACGACGACCGCGCGGACCCCGGCGAGGTGGGCGGCCAGCTGGCCCGGGTCGGGCCGGTAGCCGGGGGCGTGGTGGGTGGCCGCGAAGAGGTCCTGGAGCAGGTCGGCGGAGGTGCGGCGGTGGCCGCAGAGCTGGACGACACCGCCGGGGGCGAGGTCGGCGGCGGCCTCGGCGACGGCCGACAGCAGGGTGCTGCGGCCCGAGCCGGCCTGGCCGACCAGGCGTATCGATCGGCCCTCGGAGAGCAGGCCGAGCAGCTCGGCGATGTCGGCCTCGCGGTCGAGCAGCGGCAGGTCGGTGGGACCGGCGCCGAGGGCGAGCGGGCCGACCGCCCGGCCGACGCCGCCGACCGGGCCGCGGGCGGGCTCGCTGCGTTCGATCCGGCGCGGGCGGGGCCGCCACTCCTCCGGACAGGGGCGGGCCTCGGAGCCGTCCGGGGCGCCGACGCCGACCAGCAGGCCGCCGGAGACCAGTTCGCCGCCGCGGGTGCGGGCGGCCTCCTGCCGGAACTCCCCGGATGGCTGTGCCACGTTCTGCTCCGCATCGTGTTCGGCCGCCGGCGCCCCGCGCCGGCCGGCACACGTCTCGGTCGCGGCCGCGGGCGGGCTGTGGGCAGCCGGCCCCGGGCGGCCGTCATCTGACGGGCAGACTCTCGCACATCCGGGCCCGAGAGTGCAGCGCGGTCCGGTGCGGGAAAGGTGAAGGGAGAAGCCCTAGGAGACCTGCACCTCGGGGATCCCGCCGTCGACGGCGAGGATGCGGTGCAGCTTGGTGGCCACCAGCAGCCGCTGGAGCTGCGCGGGGACGGCGCGCAGCACGAGCCGGCGGCCGATCCGGCCGGCCCGCCGGTGGGTGCCCATGATCACCCCGAGGCCGGTGGCGTCCCAGAACTCCAGCCGGCCGAGGTCCAGCACGAGGTCGCCGAGGCCGCCGTCCACGGCCTGGTGCAGCCGGGCCCGCGCGTCGGCGGCGGTGCGCACGTCGAGGCGGCCTTCGATGGCCAGCGCCGTGTGGTCGCCGGTGATGCGCATGCTCTCCTCCTTCGCCTGGGTGGCCTGGTGCGGGGTGGGTCCGGCCCCGGCCGCGACGGGTCGGGAGGCGGGACGGCCCCCGGATCGGAGTGGGACTGCCCGGGCGGAGCGCCTGTGACGGCTCGGCTCGCGCCCGGCCCCGGGCGGAATACCGGGTTCCCTCATCTGACGGTGGAGCAGCGCCGCAGGTTGCTGGTTTCCGCCGTGATCTGAAGCAACTTCACTCGTCCGAGGGAATATACGCAGGAACTCCCCATACCTACGCTCGATTACCGCCCAAATCACCCGTCTGCGGCACCCGGCGTGAGGAAGCTCACCCGCCCCGGCGCAGCGGGCCGTACGATGCCCGATCGCACGGCCCACCAGGGCGTTCAGCCCCGTCGGCTCACTTGCTCTCGTACGGGTAGAAGCCGCGGCCGCTCTTGCGGCCGAGGTCACCGGCGGTGACCATGCGGGCCATGATCTCCGGGGCGGCGAACTTCTCGTCCTGGGTCTCGGTGTAGATGTTGCGGGCGGCGTGCAGCAGGATGTCGACGCCGGTCAGGTCGGCGGTCTGCAGCGGGCCCATCGCGTGGCCGAAGCCGAGGCGGCAGGCGGTGTCGATGTCCTCGGCGGTGGCCACGCCCGACTCGTAGAGCTTGGCGGCCTCGATGACCAGCGCGGTGATCAGGCGGGTGGTGATGAAGCCGGCCACGTCGCGGTTGACCACCACGACGTCCTTGCCGACGCCCTCGGCGTAGGCGCGGGCGGCGGCCAGGGTCTCGTCGCTGGTCTTGTAGCCGCGGACCAGCTCGACCAGCTTCATCATCGGGACGGGCGAGAAGAAGTGGACGCCGACGACCGACTCCGGCCGCTGGGTGACGGCGGCGATCCGGGTGATCGGGATCGCGGAGGTGTTGGAGGCCAGGACGGCGCCGTCCTTGGCGAGCTTGTCCAGCTCGCGGAAGACGCTCTCCTTGACGTCCAGGTTCTCGAACACGGCCTCGACCACGATGTCGGCCTCGGCGACGGCGCCCAGGTCGGTGGTGGTGGTGATGCGGCCCAGCGCGGCCTCGGCGTCCTCGGCGCTCAACTTGCCCTTGGAGACGAACTTCTCGTACGAGGCGCGGATGCCGGCGAGGCCGCGCTGCAGCGCCTCCTCGGTCACGTCCCGCAGCACCACCGGGTGGCCGGCCTGTGCCGACACCTGGGCGATGCCGGCGCCCATCAGGCCGGCACCGATCACGGCGATCTGCTTGCTGGACGCATTGCTCATGGCTGGGTCTCCCGATGCCGTCGCCGCCTCGCGGGCGGGCCCTGAAGGCGGCTCAGGGCAGGGATCACCGCCAACGAGCCGCTGTGCTCGATTCCGCCGCCTCGCTGGCGCTCGGCGGTCGCTCTCGCGAAGCGCGCAGATCAATTCGTTCGCTCGCTCCGCTCGCTCACGCGGGACTCTAATGCCCAAATCGTCCGTGCAATAGCAATCGGGAGTGTGATCTGCAACCGACCTGGTCACCCGACCAGGATGGTCGTCAGATGGTCAGACCGAGGTCCTGCGCCAGGATCGCCGCCTGCACCCGGCTGCGCAGCCCCAGCTTCGCCAGGATCCGGCTGACGTGGGTCTTGGTGGTCGCCTCCGCCATCTCCAGCCGGGCCGCGATCTCCCCGTTGGACATCCCGGCCCCGAGGCAGGCCAGCACCTCCCGTTCACGCACGGTCAGGCCCGTCACCGCCGTCCGGGCCTCCGGTCCGACCGGGCGCCCGGGGCGGGCGAAGGTGCCGATCAGCCGCCTGGTCACCGAGGGCGCCAGCATGCCGTCCCCGCGCGCCACCGTGCGGATGCCCTCGACCAGGGTGTCCGCCTCCAGGTCCTTGAGCAGGAACCCGGCCGCGCCGGCCCGCAGCGCGCCGTAGACGTACTCGTCCAGGTCGAAGGTGGTCAGCACCAGCACCTGGGCGGCTCCGGCCTCGACCACCTGGCGGGTCGCCGAGACGCCGTCCAGCCGGGGCATCTGCACGTCCATCAGCACCACGTCGGGCCGCAGCTCCAGGGCCAGCCGGACGGCCTCCTGCCCGTCGGCGGCCTGCCCGACCACCTCGATCCCGGGCTCGGCGCGCAGGATCATCACCAGCGCCGCCCGCACCGCCGCCTGGTCCTCGGCCACCAGCACCCGGATCGTCATGTCCGTCCCTCGCTCTCCCGGCCGCGCGGCAGCACCGCGCGCACCCTCCAGTACCCGTCCCGCGGCCCGGCCTCGAAACTGCCGCCGAGCAGCCCCGCCCGCTCCGACATGCCCACCAGCCCGGCCCGGGCGCCGGGCAGTTCGCGGCCCGGCCCGCCGCGGTACGGGCTGTCGACCGCGATCCGCAGCGCGTCGGGGCCGAACTCCAGCCGCAGCGCGACCAGTCCGGGCCCGGCGTGTTTGAGCGCGTTGGTCAGCGACTCCTGCACGATCCGGTAGGCGGCCAGCCCGACCGGCACCGGCAGTTCGCCACGCTCGCCGCTCTCGGTCAGCTCGAAGTCCAGGCCGACGTCCTGTCCGGCGGCCCGGGCGTGGTCCAGCAGGGCGTCCACCGCGGCGAGGTCCGGCGCCGCGTACGACTCGTCGGCCTCTCCCCCGCCGCTGTCCCGGAGCAGCCCGATCATGCGACGCATTTCGGCCAATCCCTGGACGCTGTTCTCCCGGATCACCGCCAGCACCTCGACCAGCGGATCGTCCTCGGGCAACCGCCGCCGCCGGGCGACCGACTGGGCGCCGGTGGCGTGGATCGCGATCGCCGACAGGTGGTTGGCCACCACGTCGTGCAACTCCCTTGCCATCCGGGCGCGTTCGGCGCCGACCGCCTCACGCCGGTCCATCTCCGAGAGCAGCGCGGTCTGTTCGGCCCGCAGCCGCTCGGCCTCCGCCACCTCCCGGTGCTTGCGCACCAGGTCGCCGGTCCACACCGGCGCCAGGAACACCAGGGAGCTGACCACCACGATCAGCAGCCCGGCCGCCGTACCGGACGCCCACCACGCCAGGGCGGAGAGCCCCAGCACCGTGGAACCACCGGTCAGGTGCAGCACCCGGGACATCCGGTGGGTGCCGTAGAGCACCGCCGCGTACAGCAGGTCGGTGTACATGATCGTCGTCGCCAGCAGGCTGCCGGCGAGGATGCCCCCCGCGAAGGCAAGCCCGCCCAGCGACACCGCGAGCACCGGCCTGGTCCGCCGGACCAGCTCCAGCCCCGCCATCACCAGCAGCGGCGCCACCACCGCCCACAGCGGCAGGCGGCCGGCCCGGTCGTACACCTTGAACACGATCAGCACGGCACCGCCGAGCAGCCCGCACAGGGCGATCAGCCGGTCCAGTTGCCGCGGGGGGAGGGACGGTACGAGCACACCCCCATCCCACCATCCCCGGCGGCCCGCCCGGCTCCGGTCCACGGAGGAGCCCGCTACATCGAAAGGTGCAGGCCCGGACGGCACCCGGCGACGACGACAACCGCACGCCCGCGCACGAGCCTGGAGGCACACCCCACCGACCGGGAGCAGAACGTGATCGTCACCCTCATCGTCGCCGCCGAGATCTCCTGGTGGATCGTGCTCGGCCTGGGCCTCTCCGCCCGCTACCTGCTGCGGTGGCGCCGCACCAGCACCCTGCTGCTGCTCGGCCTGCCGGCGGTGGACCTCGCCCTGTACGCGCTGACCGTCCTGGACCTGCGCGGCGGCGCCACCGCGAGCTGGACGCACGCCCTGGCGGCGAGCTACGCGGGTTTCTCGGTCGGCTACGGCCCCTCGCTGGTCGCCTGGGCCGACCGGCACTTCCTGCACCGCTTCGCCGGCGGCCCCAAGCCGCTGCCCGCCCCCAAGTACGGTCCGGAGCGGACGGCCCACGAGTGGCAGATCGCCAGGCGGACGGTCGTCTCGGCCGTGATCACCCTGACCCTGATCACCCTGCTCGTCCCGCTGTCCGCGGGCTCCGCCCACTTCGGCACCTTCGCCCAGTGGTACTGGAGGCTGGGCATCGCGGCCGTCGTCAACGTGGTCGTGGCCGGCTGCTTCTCGCGCTGGCCCAAGGAGGCGCCGGCCGGCGTCGCGGTGGTCGACGGCCGGGTGGTGGAGCAGCCGGCCCCGGAGAAGGTGCGCTAGCGGTTCTCGCCGGGCACCCAGAGCACGTCGCCGCGCTCCTTGTTGGCCACCCGGGCCAGGATGAACAGCAGGTCGGACAACCGGTTGAGGTACTTCGCGGTCAGCGGGTTGACGGAGTCCCCGTACGCGTCGATCGCCGCCCAGGTCGAGCGCTCGGCCCGCCGCACCACCGTGCAGGCCAGGTGCAGGTGGGCCGCACCGGGCGTACCGCCGGGCAGGATGAAGCTGCGCAGCTTCTCCACCTGCTCCAGGTAGTGGTCGCAGTCCCCTTCGAGCCGGTCGATGTAGGACTGCAGCACCCGCAGCGGCGGGTACTTCGGGTCCTCGACCACCGGCGTGGACAGGTCCGCGCCGACGTCGAACAGGTCGTTCTGGACCCGGATGAGCACGGCCGCCACGTCCTCGGGCAGTGCGCCGACCGCCAGGGCCACCCCGATCGCCGCGTTCGCCTCGTTGGCGTCGGCGTACGCCATCAGCCGCGGGTCGGTCTTGGTGGTCCGGCTCATGTCGCCGAGCGCGGTGGAGCCGTCGTCCCCGGTACGGGTGTAGATGCGCGTCAGATTGACCATGCGGCCACCCTAGCCGGGCGGGTCAGGCGACGTTGACCCTCTGCCCGGGGGGAGCGGCCTCCAGCCAGGCCAGGAAGCCGGTGAGCGCGTCCTCGCTCATCGCCAGCTCCAGCGGCACCCCGTTGTGCAGACAGCGCAACACCACCGAGCCGGAGAGCAGCGCCAGCTCCTCCTGGCCCTCCGGGTAGCGCCGGCCGAGGACCTCGATCTCCCGGCGCGGCAGCACCCGGCGCGGGCGCGGGGCGTACGAGAAGACCCGGAACCACTCGATCGAGTCGCCGCTGTACCGGCCGATACCAAAAACCCACCCCTTGCCGTCGGTCGGTGGGACCGGGGCGGAGGTGGGTTTGCCGTTCTCGTCGAGGTCGGGCTGCGTCGAGGCGTCGGCCGGCATTTTGAGCCGGTAACTGCAGTCGAACGTGCCGCCGACCCGCTGGATCAGGCGGCGGCGTACGGCGAAGGCCATCAGGCCGATCACTCCCAGCGCCACGACCGCCGCACACACCACAAGCGCGAGGACCATGCTCACCTACCTCCTCGCTACCCGCGTTCCCCGTTACGGTCGTACCAGACGACCGCGCTGACCTACCAACTACGACGACAGTCCCGGGGTCACGCTCGCGCGTCCCCGGGACCGTCGGTCGACCCCGTGAAGCCGGGGTCAGGCACACTCAGGCGTGGGCCTTGAGGCCGCGCGCCGCGAACAGTCGGACCTCGGCGCGACGCTCGGCGTGCGCGTCCAGGTCGGACTGGGCCTGCTCCAGCGCGCGCTCGGCACGCGCGACGTCGATCTCGTCCGCCAGCTCGGCGATCTCCGCGAGCAGAGACAGCTTGTTGTCGGCGAAGGAGATGAAGCCGCCGTGCACCGCGGCGATCACGGTGCCGCCGTCCACCGTGCGGATGGTGACCGGACCGGTCTCCAGCACGCTCAGCACCGGGGTGTGGCCCGGCATGATGCCGGTGTCACCGGAGGCCGTACGGGCGACGACGATGGTGGCCGCACCGGACCACACCTTGCGGTCGGCTGCGACCAGCTCGACGTGCAGCTCAGCCAACGTGGGCTCCTAGGCTCATGCAACCCCCGATTACTCGGGAGTTTCGGTAAGAATAACGGCCCCGCGCCTCCGGCATGAAACCGGCGGCACGGATTTGACCGGAATCACAGCCGATGCGACGCGAGGGGTGGGTCCCAGGGCTGGGGCCCACCCCTCACGGTCACTCAGCTGCTACCGGCCGCGATTACTTCTTCGCCAGCTCGGCGGCGTTCTTCTCCAGGTCCTCGATGCCACCGCACATGAAGAAGGCCTGCTCCGGGACGGAGTCGTACTTGCCGTCGGCGATCGAGTTGAAGGCCTCGATGGTCTCCGACAGCGGCACGGTCGAGCCCTCGACACCGGTGAACTGCTTCGCCACGTAGGTGTTCTGCGAGAGGAAGCGCTCGATGCGACGGGCGCGGTGCACCGTGATCTTGTCCTCTTCGGACAGCTCGTCCATACCGAGGATGGCGATGATGTCCTGGAGGTCCTTGTACTTCTGCAGGATCCCCTTGATACGGACGGCCGTCTCGTAGTGGGTCGCCGTGATGTACCGCGGGTCGAGGATGCGGGACGTGGAGTCCAGCGGGTCGACGGCCGGGTAGATGCCCTTCTCCGAGATCGGGCGCGACAGAACGGTGGTCGCGTCCAGGTGGGCGAAGGTGGTGGCCGGGGCCGGGTCGGTCAGGTCGTCCGCGGGGACGTAGATCGCCTGCATCGAGGTGATCGAGTGACCGCGGGTCGAGGTGATGCGCTCCTGGAGGAGGCCCATCTCGTCGGCCAGGTTCGGCTGGTAGCCCACCGCGGAGGGCATGCGGCCGAGCAGGGTCGACACCTCGGAACCGGCCTGGGTGAACCGGAAGATGTTGTCGATGAAGAGGAGCACGTCCTGCTTCTCGACGTCACGGAAGTACTCCGCCATGGTCAGCGCGGAGAGCGCGACGCGCAGACGGGTGCCCGGCGGCTCGTCCATCTGGCCGAAGACCAGCGCGGTCTTGTCCAGAACGCCCGAGTCGACCATCTCGTCGATGAGGTCGTTGCCCTCACGGGTGCGCTCGCCGACGCCGGCGAACACCGACACACCACCGAAGTTCTCGGCGACGCGGTAGATCATCTCCTGGATCAGAACGGTCTTGCCGACACCGGCACCACCGAACAGACCGATCTTGCCACCCGTGACGTACGGGGTGAGCAGGTCGATGACCTTGATGCCGGTCTCGAACATCTCGGTCTTGGACTCGAGGTCCTTGAACTCGGGGGCCTTGCGGTGGATCGGCCAGCGGACCTCGACCTGCTTGTCGAACTCCGCCTTGTCGACGTTCAGCACGTCACCGAGGGCGTTGAACACCTTGCCCTTGGTGATCTGGCCGACCGGCACGGAGATCGCCGAACCGGTGTCGGTGACCTGCGAACCGCGGACCAGGCCGTCGGTCGGCTGCATCGAGATGCCGCGGACCAGGCCGTCGCCGAGGTGCTGGGCGACCTCGAGGGTGAGGGTCTTCTTGCCCGAGCCGTCGGGGTTGTCCACCTCGACGTGCAGGGCGTTGAACATGTCCGGAATCGCGTCGACGGGGAACTCCACGTCGACGACCGGGCCGATGACCCGCGCGACGCGGCCCGTCGCCGTGGTCGGCTCAACAGTGGTGGTCATACTCATTCGCTCCCGCGGCTAGCGTCGGCGAGGGCGTTGGCACCGCCGACGATCTCGCTGATTTCCTGGGTGATCTCGGCCTGACGGGCCGAGTTGGCAAGCCGCGTGAGCGACTTGATGAGCTCGCCGGCATTGTCCGTCGCGCTCTTCATCGCGCGGCGGCGGGCGGCGTGCTCGGAAGCGGCCGACTGCAGCAGCGCGTTGTAGATCCGGCTCTCGACGTACCGCGGCAGCAGCGCGTCGAGCACGCCCTCCGCCGACGGTTCGAAGTCGTACAGCGGGAAGATCTCCGACTTGGCCGACGACTGGTCGCTGAGCTGGACCTCGTCCAGCTTCAGCGGCAGCAGCCGCGCCGCGACCGCGTCCTGCGTCAGCATGGACACGAACTCGGTCGAGACCACGTGGAGTTCGTCCACGCCGCCGGTCTCGGCCGTGAAGGCCTCGATCAGCTCGGCCGCCACCGTCTTCGCGTCGCCGTAGGTCGGCTTGTCCGAGAAGCCCGTCCACGAGTTCCCCACCGCCAGGTTGCGGAAGGTGTAGTACGACAGACCCTTCCGACCGACGATGTAGGTCACGACGTCCTTGCCCTCGCCGCGCAGGCGCTCGGAGAGCGTCAGCGAGGCCTTGATGGCGTTGGACGAGTAACCGCCGGCCAGGCCGCGGTCCGCCGTGATCAGCAGGACCGCCGCGCGGGTGGCGTTCGGGTTCTCGGTGGTGAGCGGGTGCTTGGCGTTGGACCGGGTGGCCACCGCCGTCACCGCCCGGGTGAGCTCATCGGCGTACGGAGCGGAGGCCGCCACCGCGCGCTGCGCCTTGCCGATGCGCGCCGCGGAGATCATCTCCATCGCCTTGGTGATCTTCTTCGTCGCGGTGACAGAGCGGATCCGGCGCTTGTAGACCCGAAGCTGTGCTCCCATGGGTCGTTACGTCCTTTCCCTCGCTACCGGACTCAGGCCTGCTCGGAGAGCAGCTTGCCGTCGGCGGTCTGGTACCCCTGCTTGAAGGCCTCGATCGCGCCGGTCAGGGCGTCGACGGTGCCGTCGGCCAGCAGACCGGTCTCGACGATGCCGGCGAGCAGGTCCTTGTGCTGCAGGCGGACGTGGTCCAGGAACTCGCGCTCGAAGCGGCGGATCTCGGCGACCGGGACGTCGTCCAGCTTGCCGGTGGTGCCGGCCCAGATGGAGACGACCTGCTCCTCGACCGGGAACGGCTGGTACTGGCCCTGCTTCAGCAGCTCGACCATGCGCGCACCGCGCTCCAGCTGGGCCTTGGAGGCCGCGTCCAGGTCGGAGCCGAAGCCGGCGAAGGCCTCCAGCTCACGGTACTGGGCGAGGTCCAGGCGCAGACGGCCGGCGACCGAGCGCATGGCCTTGATCTGGGCGGAGCCACCGACGCGGGAGACCGAGATACCGACGTTCACGGCCGGGCGGATGCCGGCGTTGAACAGGTCGGACTCCAGGAAGCACTGGCCGTCGGTGATGGAGATGACGTTGGTCGGGATGTACGCCGAGACGTCGTTGGCCTTGGTCTCGATGATCGGCAGACCGGTCATCGAGCCGCCGCCCAGGGCGTCGTTCAGCTTGGCGCAGCGCTCCAGCAGGCGGGAGTGCAGGTAGAAGACGTCACCCGGGTAGGCCTCGCGGCCCGGCGGGCGGCGCAGCAGCAGGGAGACGGAGCGGTAGGCCTCGGCCTGCTTCGACAGGTCGTCGAAGATGATCAGGACGTGCTTGCCGTCGTACATCCACTCCTGGCCGATGGCCGAACCGGTGTACGGGGCGAGGTACTTGAAGCCGGCCGGGTCGGACGCGGGAGCGGCCACGATGGTGGTGTACTCCAGCGCGCCGGCCTCCTCCAGGGCGCCGCGGACGGACGCGATGGTGGAGCCCTTCTGGCCCACGGCGACGTAGATGCAGCGGACCTGCTTCTCCGGGTCGCCCGAACGCCAGTTGTCGCGCTGGTTGATGATCGTGTCGACGGCCACCGCGGTCTTGCCGGTCTGGCGGTCACCGATGATCAGCTGACGCTGGCCGCGGCCGATCGGGGTCATCGCGTCGATGGCCTTGATGCCGGTCTGCAGCGGCTGCTTGACCGACTTGCGGGCCATGACGCCGGGGGCCTGCAGCTCCAGGGCGCGACGGCCGCTGGCGGCGATCTCGCCGAGACCGTCGATCGGGTTGCCCAGCGGGTCCACGACGCGGCCGAGGTAGCCGTCGCCGACCGGAACCGAGAGGACCTCGCCGGTGCGGCGCACGGTCTGGCCCTCTTCGATGCCGCCGAACTCACCGAGGACGACGACACCGATCTCGCGGGTGTCGAGGTTCAGCGCGAGGCCGAGCGTGCCGTCCTCGAACTTCAGCAGCTCGTTCGCCATGACCGAGGGCAGGCCCTCGACATGCGCGATGCCGTCCGCCGCGTCAGTGACCTTGCCGACCTCTTCCACAGAAGCGGCGTCCGGCTGGTACGACTGGACAAAGTCGGCCAGCGCGTCCCGGATCTCCTCCGGACGGATCGTAAGCTCCGCCATCAGGCTTCCCTGCTCTCCTAGTTTGCGATCCTCGGCCCGCCATTGAGGGCCGCAAGTACTCGACTCTCGGCCGGGTCGTATGAACCGGCCGTACGTTTTGCCGACTCCTTGGGGAGCCGGTTCCCCGACCGAGGGTCGGATGTGCTGCTCGGGTTTGCTCAGCCTTCGAGCGACTGGCGAGCGCCTTCGAGGCGGCTCGACACGGTGCCGTCGATGATCTCGTCGCCGATCTGCACCCGGACACCGCCGACGACCTCGGGGTCGATGTCGATGTTCAGGTGGACCTGGCGGCCGTACATCCGGCCCAGAGCACCGGTGAGGCGCTCCTTCTGGGCGTCCGACAGCGGCACCGCACTGGTGACCAGGGCCACCACGCGGTCGCGGCGTGCGGCGGCGAGCTTCGAGTAGGACTCGAGGCCCTGCTCCAGGCTACGGCCACGCGGCACGTTGACGAGGGCGGTGACCAGCCGGACGGTGCCGGCGTTGGCGCGGCCGCCGAGCAGCTTGTTGATCAGCTCGGCCTTCGCGACGGCGCCGGCCTTCGGCTCGGTGAGCGCGGCGCGCAGCTCGTGCGAGCCGCTGACCACCCGGCCGAAGCGGAACAGCTCGTCCTCGACGTCGTCCAGGACGCCGGCCTTGTCCGCGGCGATGACCTCGGCGTAGGCGGCGAGCTCCTCGACCGCGTCCACCAGGTCACGCGCACCCGACCAGCGGGAGCGGACCAGGCCGGAGACCAGGTCCACGGCCACGCCGGAGACCTGACCGGTCAGCAGCGAGGTGATCAGCTGGGCCTTGTCCTGGCCCGACCGGGACGGGTCGGTCAGGACGCGGCGCAGCGACACCTCACGGTCCAGTACGGCCGTGACGGCGGTGAGCTCCTCGGCCAGCTTGGCCGCGTCCACCGAGGTGGAGTCGGTCAGGCTGTCCAGGTTCTGCCGGCCGGCGGCGAGAGCCTCGCGGCTGGCGCCGATCACTTGGCCGCACCCTGAGCCACGGCGGCCTTGGCCTCGAGCTCGTTCAGGAAGCGGTCGATCACGCCGCTCTGCCGGGCGTTGTCCTCAAGGGACTCGCCCACGATGCGGGAAGCCAGCTGGGTGGCCAGCGAACCCACATCCTGACGCAGGGCGGACGTCGCCTGCTTCTTGTCGGCCTCGATCTGGGCGTGGCCGGCGGCGACGATGGCCTCGCGCTGACGCTGGCCCTCCTCGCGCATCTCGGCGAGCTGGGCGGCACCCTGCTCGCGAGCCTGCTCGACGATACGGGCAGCCTCGTGGCGCGCCTCGGCGAGCTCGGCACGGTACTGCTCAAGCAGGGCCTGGGCCTCCGCCTGGGCGGCCTCGGCGCGCTCCATGCCGCCCTCGATGGCGTCCCGACGCTCCGACAGCACCTTCTCGATGCTGGGGAGGAGCTTCTTGCCGAGCAGACCGAAGACGATGAAGAAGCAGAGCAGGCCGATGATGACCTCGGGCCACGCGGGAAGCAGGGGGTTCATCTTCTCCCCCTCCTCCGCGAGGTGAGCCGCGACGTTCATATCTGGACCTTCCTCGAAAGGGTCTAACGGCGGGGAATTACTTGCCGGCGCCGAAGACGAACGGCATGACGATGCCGATGAGGGCGAGCGCCTCGGTCAGCGCGAAGCCGATGAACATGTTGGAGCGGATCAGGCCGGCAGCCTCGGGCTGACGGGCCATGGCCTGGACACCGTTACCGAAGATGAGACCAACACCGATGCCGGGGCCGATCGCGGCGAGGCCGTAACCGATCGAGGCGACGGAACCGTAGACCTCAGCGAGGTTCTGCATTTCAGCTTGTCCTTTGCGGGGTGGTGGACCGGTGGTGGTTGGCCACCGGGCGTTCGGGAGGGGAGGCAGCCGGAGCTGCGTGGCTCAGTGCGCTTCTTCCAGGGCACCGGCGATGTAGCTGCTGGCCAGCATCACGAAGATGTAGGCCTGCAGGAACTGCACCAGCAGCTCGAAGGCGGTCAGGCCGACGGCGACCACGAAGGAGGCCGAGCCGTACAGCGCGCCCAGGGTCGGGCTGAGCAGGTACCAGGAGGCGATGGAGAACATCACGATCAGCAGGTGGCCGGCGAACATGTTCGCGAAGGCTCGGACCGCGAGCGTGAAGGGGCGCACGAAGATGTTGGAGAAGAACTCGATCGGCACCAGGATGAACATGACCCAGCCGGGGATGCCCGACGGCCAGCAGAGGTTCTTCAGACCGCCGACGAAGCCGTGCTTCTTGAAGGTCAGCGTCATGTAGGTGATCCACACGACCGCGGCCAGGCCCGCGGGGAAGGCGATCGACGCCGTCACCGGGAACTGCGCGAACGGGATGATCGACATGATGTTCATCAACCAGACGAAGAAGAACATCGAGACCAGCATCGGGACGTACTTCTCGCCCTTCTTGCCGATCGTCTCCATCACGATGGAGCGCTTGACGAAGTCGTAGCCGATCTCGCCGACCAGCTGCAGCTTGCCGGGGACCAGGCGCGGCTTGGCGAAGGCGGCCCAGAAGAACACGACCACCAGCAGCGCGACGATGATCGACAGCAGCATCGGCTTGTTGAAGTCGATGCCGCCGACCGAGAAGATCGGCTTGAACTGGAACTCGTTCAGGCCCGGGGCCGGGAAGCCGCAGCCAGCGTCCCCGAAGTGGCAACTGCCTGAGGCGAGCGAGGACGTGAGTTCAGCACTCACCGCGGACTCCTTCGTCGTGGCGCATGGTTACGGCAACCTCGGTGTGTCGGCGTGGCCTGCGACCACGGAGCGGCACTGGAACTTGATGGGTTTCTCGCCGACCCCGCACGACGGCGCACTGCGCGACTGCGGGATCATCGAAGACTTCGCGGGTCCGGGGGGCGATCAGTCCGCGATCCGGACAGACCAGGCCTCTTCCCGTACTCCGTTGTTGCGACGGACGATAGCAGCCCGTCAGTGCGGCATAAACACCGCCCCCCTCGTTGGGGGGACAGTCGGGCCTCGTCACTGTTGACGACCCTTGTCGGAGGGCTTGTCGCCCTTGTTTTCCGAGGCGTGAGGGTCGACGTAGAAGGTCTTGGCCTTGAGTGCGCCACGCACCTGGAAGCCCGTGAAGATCAGCACGCAGCCGATCAGCGTGAAGGCGAAGGCCTGGCGGTTGAAGAGCTCGGTGTTCTTGAACACCGCCAGCACGATGCCGACCAGCAGGATCTGAGTGGTGTACACCAGCAGCGCCGCGGCCATCATGATCTGCGGGTTCGACCTGGTCAGCCGGTCGAGTGCGACCTGGCCGGAGCTGAAGAAGGCCAGCACCAGGAGGGCGCCGAACAGGGCGCCGAGCAGGCCCTTCCCGCCGGCGACGGCGAAGGAGATCGCCATGGCGATGATCCCGGCGGCCGCAGTGGGAATCGCGGCGCCTCGGAGGACCCGGGCGTCGGGGGACGGCATGTCGGCAGCTCCGGCGGCATGTCGATGTGGCGGGGGACGGGCACAGATGGTGGCGGGGTGTCACCGGACCGAGTGGCCGCCGCCGGGCCGCCCGCGGTGAGCGGCGGGCCCGTCGAGGGAGACCGACGAGGGACGGAAGTCCTCCACCTGTCAGGTCTTTCGGCGTGTTCTCGGTACTCGTGAACGGTATCACAAACTATTTGATGAGAGCTTTACCATGAATGTGTGGCTCCTGTCACACCGGCGGAGCAACGATTCCGCCGTACGGGTGAGCCCGTTTGACGGATCGTCAACCTGCTGGTCAGCGGCGTCCGGTGGCCTTGTCGTCGTGGCCGGAGGAGGCGGACGAGCCCCGACTGGCTTCACCCAGAAGTTGCTTGTCCTTCGCCGACAGTTCAGCCATCGGGGCCGCGGCCGGACGCCGCCGGTACCGCGGCGGGACGAAGGACTGCACCGCCCGGGGCGCCCGCGGCCGGAACCGCGGCGTCAGCAGCACCACCAGGCCGACCAGGCAGAGCCCGGCGAGGGTCAGCACCACCGCGCGGCCGGTGTTGGTCACCGAGAAGGCGACCGTGCCGAAGGCGATCAGCGCGGCCCAGAAGTACATGATCAGGACGGCTCGGCTGTGCGAGTGCCCGACCTGGAGCAGCCGGTGGTGCAGGTGGCGCTTGTCCGCGGCGAACGGGGACTGGCCGGCCCAGGTGCGGCGCACCACCGCGAGCAGCAGGTCGGCCAGCGGCAGCGCGATGACCGTCAGCGGCAGCAGCAGCGGGATGTAGATCGGCACCAGGGTGTGCACGGTGGCGGTCTGCGAACCGGTCTCGCTGTTGATCAGGTCGGGGTCGACCCGGCCGGTGATCGAGATCGCGGCGACGGCCAGCATCAGGCCCAGCATCATCGAGCCGGAGTCGCCCATGAAGATCCGCGCGGGGTGCATGTTGTGCGCCAGGAAGCCCAGGCACATGCCGATCAGCAGCACGCTGAACAGCACGGCGGGGGCCGCGTCGGAGATCGTGTAGCCGTACCAGAGCCGGTAGCTGTACAGGAAGAACGCCATCGCGGCGATGCAGACCATGCCGCCCGCCAGGCCGTCCAGGCCGTCGATGAAGTTCACCGCGTTGACCATGACGACGACCAGGGTGACCGAGATGACCATGCCCTGGGTCGGGCTCACCGCGACCGGGCCGACCCCGGGCACCGGGAGGGTGATCACCGTGACGCCCTGCCAGACCATCACGCCGGCCGCGATCATCTGACCGCCCAGCTTGACCAGGGCGTCCACGCCCCACTTGTCGTCCAGCACCCCGAGCAGGAACATGATCCCGGCGCCGGAGAGCAGCGCGCGGATGTCGCTGCCCCCGTTGAACACCTTGCTCAGGTTGTCCAGCTGCGAGGCGACCAGGATGCCCGCGCACAGTCCGCCGAACATCGCGATGCCGCCGAGCCGCGGAGTGGGCTCGCGGTGCACGTCGCGGGCGCGGACCGGGGGCATCGCGCCCGCCGCGATGGCGAACTTCCGGACCGGGCCGGTCAGCAGGTAGGTGACGGCGGCGGTGCAGAACAGCACCAGCAGATACTCACGCACCACTGGCCTCCTGCAACACTGTCGAACGGGGAGGTACCGAAGGTACTCCCCTGCCTTCCCGGGAATCGAGGTGCGTCGCCACGGCACCCACCTTATTGAGTCGGACGCCCGGGACGTGCATCGCGGTTCGCCCTCCCGGGTAGGAGATCCGAATACCTGTGGACGCTCGCGCCTCAGTCTCCCCCGGCGAAGGCCGCCGCCAGCTCCCGGACCCGCTCGGCGACCGGCCCGGGGGCGTCCCCGGCGAGCAGCCGGGCGATCAGTCCGGCGATCCCGGTCAGCTCCGCCTCCCCCATCCCCTGGCTGGTCACGGTGCCCGTGCCCAGCCTGATCCCGGAGGCGTCGGCGGCGGGCGCCGGATCGTACGGCAGCGCGCACTTGCCGAGCAGCAGCCCGGCCGCCGCGCAGCGCCGTTCGGCCTCCGCGCCGGTCACCCCGAGCGGGCTGACGTCGGCGGTCACCAGGTGGGTGTCGGTCCCGCCCGTCAGAGGGCGCACACCGGCCTCTGCGAGCCCCCTGGCGAGCGCCTGCGCCCCGGACACCGTCCGCTGCGCGTACGCCCGGTAGGCGGGCGTCATGGCCTCCGCCAGGGCCACCGCCTTGCCGGCCACCTCGTTCATCGCCGCGCCGCCCTGGCTGAACGGGAACACCGCCCGGTCGATCCGCTCGGCCAGCTCGGCGGTGGACAGCAGCAGGCCGCCGCGCGGGCCGCGCAGCAGCTTGTGGGTGGCCGCCACCGTGACGTCCGCGTACGGCACCGGAGAGGGCGCCACCCCGGCCGCCACCAGGCCGGTGGTCTGCGCGACGGACGCGATCAGATAGGCGTCCACCTCGTCGGCGATCTCCCGGAAGGCCGCCCAGTCCAGGTGCCTCGGGTGGGAGATCGAACCCGCCACGATCGCCTTGGGGCGGTGCCGCCGGGCCAGGTCGCGCACCTGGTCGAGGTCGATCAGGCCGTCGGCCTCGCGCACGCCGTAACCGGTGCACTCGAACCAGCGGCCGGAGAAGTTGGCCCGCGAGCCGCAACTGAGGTGGCCGCCGTGCTCCAGCGACATCGCCAGCACCCCGTCGCCGGGCCGCAGCAGCGCCGCGTACGCCGCGAGCATCGCCGAAGTCACCGACCGGGGCTGGACGTTGGCGTGCGGCGCGGCGAACAGCCCGCGCGCCCGGTCGATCGCCAGCAGCTCCGCGGCGTCCGCCAGCGCGCAGCCGGTGTGGTGCCGGCGGCCCGGGTAGCCCTCGGCGTACTTGTCGATCAGCGGCCCGGTCAGCGCCGCCAGCACGGCCGGGGTGGTGAGGTTCTCCCCCGCCAGCAGCTGGATCGTTTCGGCGCGCCGCTCGGCCTCGGCGGCCAGCAGGTCGGCGATCTGCGGATCCGCCCGGTGCAGCGCTTCGGACGCCCACGGGCGCCCCTTCGTCGCGGTCGAGCCGGTCGCGGCATCGGTGACGGTCATGGCAGGCTCCCGGGCGCTGCGGATGGAGGCCCCGGCCGGAGGCTGGGGGAGGTGAGGCCCAGCGTAGGACCGTCCTGCCCGCCCGGCCCGCCGAGACGGGGCCGTTCGGCCGTCAGCGCGGCGCGGGCACGCCCGTCAGCGCGGTGACCACCGGGTCGACCGCGTGGAATATCTCCTCGCCGCAGTTGCGGAACATGCCGATCGGCGCCCCGTACGGGTCGTCCACCTCGTCGGACTCCGGGGTCGCGGCCAGCAGCCAGCCGCGCAGCGCGGCGGCGGCCCGGACCAGGGCGCGGGCCCGCTCGGTGACGTCGACGCCGCTGCGCGGGTCGGGCAGGGTGCCCGGGTCGATCGTCCGCACCAGGCGGGTGAACTCCTTCATGGTGAAGGTGCGCAGGCCCGCCTCGTGGCCCATCGAGATCACCTGGGCGCGGTGGTCCAGGGTCGCGGTGAGCACCAGGTCGGCCTCGACCACGTGCTCGTCCAGCAGTTCCCGGCCGGTGAAGCCGCCGCTGTCGGCGCCGTACTCGTCGAGCACGGTGGCGGCGTGGTCCTCCATCGGCGCGCCCACGTGGCCCCAGGTGCCGGCGCTCTCCACCAGGATGCGCCCGGCCACCCGGGGGCTGAGCCGGGTGTCCAGCTCACGCCGGGTGAGCCGCTCGGCTATCGGCGAGCGGCAGATGTTCCCCGTGCAGACGAACAGGATCCGGAAGTGGTCCAGCGGCCTGGGACCCACAGCCAGGTACGGCGCTATGCCGGGCCCGTCATGGAGCGAGGCGGTGGGTGTCAACTTCCGGCCTCCAGGTCGGGGACGACCTCCCTCAGCTGCTCGATGCTGATCGCCCCGGCCCGCAGGAGGACGGGCACCTTGCCGGTCACGTCGACGATGGACGAGGCGGTGGCGTGGTCGGCGTTCCCGCCGTCCAGGTAGACCGAGATCGCGTCGCCCAGCTGGGCCTGCGCCTCGTCACAGGTCACCGGGGACGGGCCGCCGGTCCTGTTGGCGCTGGAGACGGCGAGCGGGCCGGTGGTGTTCAGCAGCTCGATGGCGACCGGGTGCAGCGGCATCCGGACCGCGACGGTGCCGCGGGTCTCGCCGAGGTCCCAGCGCAGCGAGGGCTGGTGCTTGGCGACCAGGGTGAGGCCACCCGGCCAGAAGGCGTCGACCAGCTCCCAGGCCTGCTCGGAGAAGTCGGTGACCAGGCCGTGCAGGGTGGTCGGCGAGCCGACCAGCACGGGCGAGGGCATGTTGCGGCCACGGCCCTTGGCGGCCAGCAGCTCGCCGACGGCCTCCGGGGAGAAGGCGTCCGCGCCGACCCCGTAGAGGGTGTCGGTGGGCAGCACGACGAGTTCGCCGCGGCGGATGGCCGAGGCGGCCTCGCGCAGGCCGGTGGCGCGGTCCCCGGCATCGGCACAGTCGTAGCGGCGGCTCATCGGTGCGGTCCCCTTCCGGAATGGCTCATGACGTTCGCGGCGGCGGTGTTCACGACCCGACCCTCCGGGCGGTCGTGCTGTGCTCGATGTTCACGACCCGACCCTCCGGGCGGTCGTGCTGTGCTCGATGTTCACGACCCGACCCTCCGGGCGGTCGTGAAGCGCGGCCGGTTGTTCAGGTCGCGGTGGTCGGCGGTGTCCGTCCAGCCGCGTTCCTCGTTGAAGATCCACGGCACCTGGCCGCCCTGCTGGTCGGCGTGCTCGATGACCACCGCGCCGCCCGGGCGCAGCAGCCGGGCAGCCACCCGCTCGATGCCGCGGATGGTGTCCAGGCCGTCCTCGCCGGAGAACAGGGACATCTGCGGGTCGTGGTCGCGGGCCTCCGGCGCGACGTACTCCCACTCGGTGAGCGGGATGTACGGCGGGTTGGAGATCACCAGGTCGAAGCGGCCGTCCCAGGAGCGGTCGTCCTCGAAGGCCTTGGTGGCGTCACCGGCGTGCAGGGTGACCCGGGCCCGGTCCGGGCTGGCCTCGATGTTGCGCCGGGTGTACTCCAGCGCCCCTTCGTCGAGCTCGAAGGCGTGCACGGTCGAGCGCGGCAGCTCCTGGGCGAGGGCGAGCGCGATGGCGCCCGAGCCGGAGCACAGGTCGACCACCAGCGGCTCGGCGACGTCCATGTCGCGCACCGCGTCTATCGCCCACTCGACGACCGTCTCGGTCTCCGGCCGGGGCACGAAGACCCCGGGGCCGACCGCCAGTTCGAGGTAGCGGAAGAACGCCCGCCCGGTGATGTGCTGCAGCGGCTCGCGGGCCTCGCGGCGCGAGACCGCCTCCCAGTAGCGGGCGTCGAAGTCCGCGTCCTTCACCGTGTGCAGCTGGCTGCGCTTGACGTTGTGGACGTAGGCGGCGAGTTCCTCCGCGTCGAAGCGCGGCGACGGCACGCCGGCCGCGGCCAACCGCTGGGTGGCCTGGGCCACCTCGGCGAGCAGCAGGTTCATCCGTACGACCTCATGTTTCTGCGCTCCGGCTTCAGGCGTGCGTCGGGCTGGGGCGCGCCGGTCTCAGTTCTCTTGGGCCGCGGCGAGCTTGGCCGCCGCGTCCTTGTCGACGCAGGACTGGATCACGGCGTTCAGGTCGCCGTCCAGGACCTGGTCCAGGTTGTACGCCTTGAACCCCGTGCGGTGGTCCGAGATGCGGTTCTCGGGGTAGTTGTACGTCCGGATCCGCTCGGAGCGGTCCACCGTGCGGACCTGGCTGCGACGCGCGTCCGAGGCCTCCCGCTCGGCCTCCTCCTGCGCGGCGGCCAGCAGCCGCGAACGCAGGATGCGCATCGCCTGCTCCTTGTTCTGCAGCTGGCTCTTCTCGTTCTGGCAGGACGCCACGATACCGGTCGGCAGGTGGGTGATCCGGACCGCCGAGTCGGTGGTGTTGACGGACTGGCCGCCGGGGCCGGAGGAGCGGTAGACGTCGATCCGCAGGTCGTTGGCGAGGATCTCGACCTCGACCTCCTCCGCCTCGGGGGTGACCAGCACGCCCGCCGCGGAGGTGTGGATGCGGCCCTGCGACTCGGTGGCGGGGACGCGCTGCACGCGGTGCACGCCGCCCTCGTACTTCAGCCGGGCCCAGACGCCCTGGCCGGGCGAGCCGTCGGGGTTCGTCAGAGCGCCCTTGGTCTTCACGGCGACCGAGACGTCCTTGTAGCCGCCGAGGTCGGACTCGTTGGAGTCGATGATCTCGGTCTTCCAGCCGATCCGTTCGGCGAAGCGCAGGTACATCCGGAGCAGGTCGCCGGCGAACAGCGCGGACTCCTCGCCGCCCTCGCCCGCCTTGATCTCCAGGATGACGTCCTTGTCGTCGCTCGGGTCACGCGGGACGAGCAGCAGCCGCAGTTCCTCGGTCAGCTCGTCGCGGCGCGCCTCGGAGTCCTTCACCTCGGCGAGGAACTCCGGCTCCTCGGCGGCGAGTTCACGCGCGGCCTCGATGTCCTCGCCGGCCTGTCGCCACTGCCGGTAGACCCGGGTGATCGGGGTCAGCTCGGCGTACCGCTTGGCCAGCTTGCGGGCGTTGTTCTGGTCGGCGTGGACGGACGGGTCGGCCAGCCTCGTCTCGAGGGCGGCGTGCTCGACGAGGAGCTCTTCGACTGCCTCGAACATGGGGTGGCCTTCTTCCCGGGGGGCTCGGAACGTGTGAGGGCTTCGGAACGGGTGGAACCGCGACGCGTGCTGGGACGCGAACGGCGCCGGTCCCCAGCGCCCCCGACAACGAGTACGGGGGCACCGGAAACCGGCGCCGTGGGAGCGCTAGGCCTTCGCGCTGTGCTGCTTGCCGAAGCGGGCCTCGAAGCGGGCGACGCGGCCACCGGTGTCGAGGATCTTCTGCTTGCCGGTGTAGAACGGGTGGCACTGCGAGCAGACCTCGGCGCGAATGACGCCGCTGGTCTCGGTCGAGCGGGTGGTGAACTCGGCGCCGCAGGTGCAGGTCACGTTGGTGACCACGTACTCCGGGTGAACGTTGGACTTCAAGGGGTTCTCCTAGTTTTCGGGAGGGCACCGGGTCGGCGGCTGGGAGTGCCGCACGTGAACCGGGACCGACGGACCAGTCTGCCAGGACCGGCCGCATCTTCCCAAACCGGGTCCCGCCGCGGCTTATTCCGGGGGACATTCCGGGCGCCCCGGCGGACGTCCGGGGACGACCATGCGGACGGCTGGGCGGACGGCTGGACGGGCGGCTCAGCGGACGGCGGAGGCCTTGGCCGTGGACTTCACGGACGGCTTCGCCGCGCCCGCCGACGGGGCCGTGGGGGCCGCCTGGGCGGGGTTCTCGGGCTGGGTCGAGACGACCGCCTGCGGGATCGGCTGGTCGGCCTTGAGCGCCGCCCAGACGTTCCCGGCCTGCGGCTGCTGCTCGACCACCCGGTTGGGGTCACTGGGGGCGGTCACCACCGGCAGGGTGACCATGGTGAGCTGGTCCGGCCCGATCCCCTTGAACTCCTGCACCAGTCCGACCAGGGAGTTCACCGAGCCGAGCGCCGAGTCGGTGGTGATGCTCCTGGTCATGGTGTCGCCGATCGACCAGAGCTTGACCGGGTTGGAGAAGAGCCCGATCCCGCCGGCCTGCTGGAGCAGCGACTTGACCATCTGCTTCTGCAGCTCGATCCGGCCGAGGTCGCTGCCGTCGCCGACGCCGTGCCGGGTGCGCACGAAGGCCAGCGCCTGCTGCCCGTCCAGGTGGTGCCGGCCGGCCGGCAGGTCGAGCCCGCTGTCCTTGTCGTGGATGGCCACCGTGGTGGTCACGGTGGCCCCGCCTATCGCGTCCACGACCCGGGCGAAGCCGGCGAAGTCCACCTGGAGGTAGTGGTCCATCCGCAGCCCGGTGAGCTGCTCGGTGGTCGAGACGGCGCAGGCCGCGCCGCCGGCCTCGAAGGCGCTGTTGTACATCGCCCGCTTGACCGCCGGGACGGCCTTGCCGGCGCTGTCGGTGCACTGGGGGCGGTCGACCAGGGTGTCGCGCGGGATCGAGACGATCGAGGCCCGGGAGTGGTCCTGGTTGACGTGGACCACCATCGCGGTGTCGGAGCGGGCGGAGTCGCCGGTGTCGCCACCGGCCAGGTCGCCGTTCTCACCGACGCGGGAGTCGGAGCCCAGCACCAGGATGTTGAAGGAGCCGTCGGTGGCGGCCGGGGGCCGGGCGTCACCGAGGCGGGAGTCGATGTCGACGCTTTTGATGTTGCCGTTGAGCTTCAGGTACGCGTACGCACCCGCGCCGCCGCCGGCGACGACGAGCGCGGCGACCGCGCCGGCGGACCACCGCAGGACCTTGCGGCGGCGACTGGGGACCCTCTTGTGCTCGGCCATACGATCCAGAGTAAATCGGACAAGAAGATCAAATAGTCCCAAGCTGTCCCAACTCTGGAACAAAGCGGCCGCCCGCCCGGCGTCACGACGCACGGAACCCCGGACCGCTCGCGCGATCCGGGGTTCCGTGTCCCAACAGCCGTCCGGCTACGGTCAGTCGCCGGAACCGGGGGTGGTCTTGGCGATCTGCATCAGGAACTCGGCGTTGCTCTTGGTCTGCTTCATCTTGTCCAGGAGCAGCTCGATCGCCTGCTGCGAGTCGAGCGCGTGCAGCACCCGGCGCAGCTTCCAGACGATGGCGAGCTCCTCGCTGCCGAGCAGGATCTCCTCCTTGCGGGTGCTGGAGGCGTCCACGTCGACGGCGGGGAAGATGCGCTTGTCGGAGAGCTTGCGGTCGAGCTTGAGCTCCATGTTGCCGGTGCCCTTGAACTCCTCGAAGATCACCTCGTCCATGCGCGAGCCGGTCTCGACCAGCGCGGTGGCCAGGATGGTCAGCGAGCCGCCGTTCTCGATGTTGCGCGCGGCGCCGAAGAACTTCTTCGGCGGGTACAGCGCGGTCGAGTCGACACCACCGGACAGGATGCGGCCGGAGGCCGGCGCCGCCAGGTTGTAGGCGCGGCCCAGGCGGGTGATCGAGTCCAGCAGGATGACCACGTCGTGGCCCAGCTCCACCAGGCGCTTGGCGCGCTCGATGGCCAGCTCGGCGACGGTGGTGTGGTCCTCGGCCGGGCGGTCGAAGGTCGAGGAGATGACCTCGCCCTTCACCGACCGCTGCATGTCGGTGACCTCTTCCGGACGCTCGTCGACCAGGACGACCATCAGGTGGCACTCGGGGTTGTTGTGGGTGATCGCGTTGGCGACCGCCTGCAGCACCATGGTCTTGCCGGTCTTCGGCGGGGCGACGATCAGACCACGCTGGCCCTTGCCGATCGGCGACACCAGGTCGATGATCCGGGTGGTCAGCACGCCCGGGTCGGTCTCCAGGCGCAGCCGCTCCTGCGGGTACAGCGGGGTGAGCTTGTTGAACTCGGGGCGGCCGCGGCCGGTCTCCGGGTCCATGCCGTTGACGGAGTCCAGCCGCACCATGGCGTTGAACTTCTCGCGGCGCTCGCCCTCGCGGGGCTGGCGGACCGCACCGGTGATGGCGTCACCCTTGCGCAGGCCGTTCTTGCGGACCTGGGCGAGCGAGACGTAGACGTCGTTCTGGCCCGGCAGGTAGCCGGAGGTGCGCACGAAGGCGTAGTTGTCCAGGATGTCGAGGATGCCCGCGACCGGGATCAGGACGTCGTCCTCGCCGATCTGCGTCTCGACCGGGCCGGCCTCGAAGCCGTCACGGCCGCGCCGGCCCCGACGGTCGCGGTAACGGCCCCGACGACCCCGGCGGCCCTCGCCGAACTCGTCGTCGTCGTAACCGCCCTGCTGGATCTGCGGCTGCTGGGCCTGCTGGCCCTGGCCGCCCTCGCGGCGCTGCTGGCCCTCGCCCTGGCCCTGCTGCTGGCCCTGCTGGCCCTGGCGGTCGGTGCGCTCACGGCGGTTGCGGCGGTCACGGCGCGACTCGCGGCCGTCGCCGTCCTGCCCGGCCTGGGCGTCGCCGGCGTCCTGACGCTCGGTGCGCTCGGTGCGCTCAGAGCGCTCGGTGCGCTCGGTGCGCTCGCCGCCGTCACGGCGGTCACGGCGCTCGCGGCGGTCACGACGGGTCTCGCGACCCTCCTCGCGACCCTCGAAGGCGCGGGTCTCGGCCGGGCGGTCGGCCTGCTTGGGCTCGGCCACCACGACGGTGGCGGCCTCGGCGACGGCCTCGGCGGCCGCGACGGGCGCGGTCGGGGCGCCGGCGGCCGAGGTGGCGCGGCGGCGGGTGCGCTCGGCACGGGCCGGCGCGGCGGTCTCGGCGGCGGCCTGGACCGGGATCTCGATCTGGGCCTGCGGCTCGGCGGCCGGGGCCGCGGCAGCGGCGGCGGCGGCCTTGGTGCGGCGGGCCGGCTTCTCGGCCGGGGCCTCGGCGTCCGCCTTGGCGGCGGTGCGCTTGGCGGCCGGGGCGCCACCGGCGGCGAGCAGCGGGTCCCCGCCGCTCTTCTCCTTGATGGTCTCGATCAGCTGGCTCTTGCGCATGCGCCCGGTACCGGTGATGCCCAGGTCCGCGGCGAGCTTCTGCAGCTCGGCGAGGACCATGCCGTCCAGGCCCGCGGCGGCACTGCGGCGGCGGCGGGCCGGGGCAGCGGGGGCGGCGGCTGCGTCCGACGCTTCGGCGTCCGGGCGCGCGCCCATCAGATCGGTGGAGTCGCTCACTAAGGGTCCTTCCCTGGAGCGGACGTCGGCCTGTCTGGCTCGGCGACCGGTTGTGCTGTCCTGACCAACGCTCGACTGCGTCGGTCCGAGGCGGTGATCCCTCGAATGGCGGGAGCCTGTCGAGGGAGAGCTGCGAGGTGCGGTGCGTGAAGCACGGTGGTGCTGAGGTGGCGCGTGGGCCGGTCGTGTGTCGACCTCCCCAGAGGGCGTTGCGCCCACGCTGCCTGCGAATCCCGGGCCCCCGTCGCGTGACGGTGGCCCGCGCTCCGCCCGTCCTGGCCTCGAGGTGGGAGGCCGCGGGTGGGAGTCAGGTGCCGTCACGGCTTCGGGATGCGGCCGCATGTCGCGCAGGCAGGCTGCGTACGCGCTGCGGTGGGCTCCCGGAGAATCGTCGCCCCGGACATCGCGGCGGTTCCACGGCAGTGGAACGCTGGGATCGGGACGCGGCGCACCGAGCCCCGGAGGGCACCTGGTGCAGCAATGAGGTTAACACTACCGACCCCCTCAGACATTCCCCGACCTCGGGCTTGCCAATCGTGTCCGGACGGCCCGGCTCGGCGCCGGGCCCGCGCCGGGGCGCGTCCCAGCAGGTCAGACGCCCAGCGGGAGCACGGTGGCCCCGGTCCGGTCGACGTCGAGCCGGTGCGCGGCGAACGCCGGGTCGCCGCCGTGGCCGTGGTGTCCGGCGAAGGACAGCACCTTGTCGACGCCCGCCTCGTCGGTGAGCGCCAGCACCGTCGGGCCGGCCCCGGAGATGACCGCGGGGACGCCCTCCGCGCGCAGCACGCCGACCAGCGCGGCGCTCTCCGGCATGGCGGAGGCGCGGTAGTCCTGGTGCAGCCGGTCCTCGGTGGCGGCGAGGAGCAGCTCGGGCCGCCTGGTCAGGGCCTCCACCAGCAGCGCCGAACGGCCCGCGTTGACAGCGGCGTCGGCCAGCGGGACGGTCTTCGGCAGCAGGCCGCGGGCGGTCTCGGTGAGCACCTCGCCGGCCGGCACGAACACCACCGGGACGACCTGCTCGGAGGGCTCCAGGGCGACCGCCTTGGCCGACTCCTCGTCGGTCCAGGCGATGGTGAAGTTGCCGCGCAGGCAGGCCGCGACGTTGTCCGGGTGGCCCTCCAGCTCGGAGGCGAGGGCCAGCAGCGCGTCGTCGTCCAGCGCGGACGGGCCGCCGATGGTGACGGCGCGGGCGGCCACGATGCCCGCGCAGATGGCGGCCGAGGAGGACCCCAGGCCGCGGCCGTGCGGTATCCGGTTGGCGCAGACCACTTCGAGGCCGCGCGGCTGGCCGCCGAGCCGGTCGAAGGCGGCCCGCATCGCGCGGACCAGCAGGTGGCGCTCGTCCCGGGGCAGCGTCTCGGCGCCCTCCCCGGCGATGTCGACGGAGAGGCCGGAGTCGGCGACCCGGACGACGACGTCGTCGTACAGGCCCAGCGCGAGCCCGAAGGCGTCGAAGCCCGGGCCGAGGTTGGCGCTGGTCGCGGGAACCCTGACCCGGACGGCGGCGGCACGGAACGCAGGACCGGCCATGCGGTGGACTCTCCTGGGGAAATCGGGCGGCGCGGAGCGCGTCGTCGGTGCGAAGGTGGGGAATCGGCCGCGGGCCCCACGGGCCTGGCGGTCACTGTCGTCGGCGCGGCCCGTACCCGGACGGGCCCGGGGCATGTGCCACACGGCCGGACCCAGAGTATCGAAGAGAGGTTCCCCAGTGGTACACCCCGTGGGCCTTCGATCTGGTGTGTTGCCGGTTCTGGCCGGAATGCGCACCCCGCTCCGTCAAAACGCGGGCCGTAAGCGGGCCGTAATCGGATCGGAATGCGCCGTGGAATTGACACAAAAGTGTCACCGGAGAACTTTGACGGGCCGACCCCCGAAAGGGTCGGCCCGTCGAAGTGTCAGGCCCCGCCGTCAGTCGAGCAGTCCGAGCCGCTGTGCCGCGGCCTCCGGGTCGACCGGGACGACCTGCGGCTGCGGCGCGCCGGCCACCGCCCAGTCCGGGTCCTTGAGGCCGTTGCCGGTCACCGTGCAGACGATCCGCTGGCCCGGGTCGACCAGGCCGGCCTCCGCCTTGGCCAGCAGGCCGGCCACCGAGGCGGCCGAGGCGGGCTCCACGAAGACGCCCTCCTGTGCGGCCAACAGCCGGTAGGCGGCCAGGATCTGACGATCCGTCACCTTGTCGATGAGGCCGCCGGACTCGTCCCGCGCGGCGAGCGCGAAGTCCCAGGAGGCCGGGTTGCCGATCCGGATCGCGGTGGCGATGGTCTGCGGCTTGAGGACGGGCGCGCCGTCCACGATCGGGGCCGAACCGGCGGCCTGGAAGCCCCACATCCGCGGGGTGCGGGCGGCCATCCCGTCGGCCGCGTACTCCCGGTAGCCCTTCCAGTACGCGGTGATGTTGCCCGCGTTGCCGACCGGCAGGACGTGGATGTCCGGGGCGTCGCCGAGCATGTCGACGATCTCGAAGGCCGCCGTCTTCTGGCCCTCGATCCGCACCGGGTTCACCGAGTTGACCAGCGCCACCGGGTACTTCTCGGACAGTTCGCGGGCCAGCGTCAGGCAGTCGTCGAAGTTCCCGTCGACCTGCAGGATCTTCGCGCCGTGCACCAGCGCCTGGCCCATCTTGCCCAGGGCGATCTTGCCCTGCGGGACGAGCACCGCGCAGACCATCCCGGCCCGCACCGCGTAGGCGGCGGCGGAAGCCGAGGTGTTGCCGGTGGACGCGCAGATGACGGCCTGGGCGCCGTCCTCCTTGGCCTTGGAGATGGCCATCGTCATCCCGCGGTCCTTGAAGGAGCCGGTCGGGTTGGCACCCTCGACCTTGAGGTAGACCTCGCAGCCGGTGCGCTCGGAGAGCACCTGGGCGGGTACCAGGGGCGTGCCGCCCTCCAGCAGGGTGACCACCGGGGTGGCCGCGGTGACCGGCAGGCGGTCCCGGTACTCCTCGATCAGGCCGCGCCACTGGTGGGTGTGCGCGCCTCGGACGACGTTCTCGGCAACGGCGTTCATGGCTGGTTCCTTATTCCCCTTCGACCCGCATGATGCTGGCCACGTCCCGCACGCTGTCCAGCGCGCGGAGCTTGTCGACCGTCGCCGACAGCGCGGCGTCGGTGGCACGGTGGGTGACCACGACGAGCGAGGCGTCGCCGTCGCGGCCCTGCTGGCGCACGGTGTCGATGGAGACGCCGTGCTCGGCGAAGACGGACGCGACCTGGGCAAGCACGCCCGCCCGGTCGTCCACATCCAGGCTGACGTGGTAGCGGGTGACCACCTCGTCCATCGGCTTGGCGGGCAGCTGCGTGTACACGGAGTCACCGGGACCGGTGGACTCGGCCAGCTTGTTGCGGCAGACCGCGACCAGGTCGCCGAGCACCGCGGAGGCGGTCGGCGAACCGCCCGCGCCGGGGCCGTAGAACATCAGCCGACCGGCCGCCTCGGCCTCGACGAACACCGCGTTGTAGGCCTCGCGGACGGACGCCAGCGGGTGCGAGAGCGGGATCATCGCCGGGTGGACCCGCGCGGTCACGGACGCGCCGTCGGCGGCCCGCTCGCAGATCGCCAGCAGCTTGACCACGCAGCCCATCGCCTTGGCGGAGGCGATGTCGGCCGCGGTCACCTCGGTGATGCCCTCGCGGTAGACGTCCGCCGCGGTGACCTCGGTGTGGAACGCGATCCCGGCCAGGATCGCGGCCTTGGCGGCGGCGTCGAAGCCCTCGACGTCGGCCGTCGGGTCCGCCTCCGCGTAGCCGAGCGCGGTGGCCTCCTCCAGCGCCTCCGAGTAACCGGCGCCGGTGGTGTCCATCTTGTCGAGGATGAAGTTGGTGGTGCCGTTGACGATGCCCAGCACCCGGTTGACCTTGTCCCCCGCGAGGGACTCGCGCAGCGGGCGCAGCAGCGGGATCGCGCCCGCCACCGCGGCCTCGTAGTACAGGTCCACCCCGGCCGCGGCGGCCGCCGCGTGCAGCTCGGTGCCGTCCTTGGCGAGCAGCGCCTTGTTGGCGCTGACCACCGAGGCGCCCTGCTCGAAGGCCGACAGGATCAGCGATTTGGACGGCTCGATGCCGCCCACCACCTCGACCACGACGTCGATGTCGCCCCGGGTGACCAGGGCCTCGGCGTCGGTGGTGATCAGGTGCTCGGGCACCCCGGGGCGCACCCGGCCGGCCCGGCGGACCGCGATCCCGGCGAGCTCGACCGGGGCACCGATGCGAGCGGCGAGGTCGTCGGCCGTCGTCGTCATGATGCGCGCCACCTCGGAGCCCACCACACCACAACCCAGCAACGCCACCTTCAGCGGGCGCGTACGCATCATCCGACTCCGCTCTGCATTCTTCGTGCTTCGGTATTTCCGGCGGTTTTCGGGGCCCGCCGGCAACTTCGGTCCGTACCAGTCTCGGGGACTTTCCGCACGGATCTACGGTCGTTCCATGATCTGAGACGAGAATTTCGTCATCCGATATCCAGACGCAGGAGATCCTCCTCCGTCTCGCGCCGGACGATCACCCGGGCCGCGCCGTCCTTGACGGCGAGCACCGGAGGCTTGAGGGCATGGTTGTAGTTGCTCGCCATCGAACGGCAGTAGGCGCCGGTGGCGGGCACCGCGATCAGGTCGCCCGCGGCCAGGTCGGACGGCAGGAAGGCGTCCCGGACGACGATGTCGCCGGACTCGCAGTGCTTGCCGACCACCCGCACCAGCATCGGCTCGGCGTCGCTGGTGCGCGACACCAGGGCCACCGAGTACTCGGCGTCGTACAGCGCGGTGCGGATGTTGTCGGACATCCCGCCGTCCACGCTGACGTAGGTGCGCAGGCCCTCCAGCGGCTTGACGGTGCCGACCTCGTACAGCGTGAACGCGGTCGGGCCGACGATCGCCCGGCCCGGCTCCACGCTCAGCCGGGGGGCGTTCAGGTCGGCGGCCGCGCACTCCCGGCGGACGATCTCGGCCAGCGCGGCGGCGATCTCGGCCGGCTCGCGCGGGTCGTCCTCGCTGGTGTACGCGATGCCGAGGCCGCCGCCGAGGTCGATCTCGGGCAGCTCGACGCCGTGCTCGTCGCGGATCCCGGCCAGCAGGCCGACCACCCGGCGGGCGGCGACCTCGAAGCCCGCCATGTCGAAGATCTGCGAGCCGATGTGCGAGTGGATCCCGCGCAGCTCCAGGCTGTCGTGCCGGAGCACCCGGCGCACCGCCTCGGCGGCCGCTCCCCCGTTGAGGGACAGGCCGAACTTCTGGTCCTCGTGTGCCGTGGCGATGAACTCGTGGGTGTGCGCCTCCACGCCCACGGTGATCCGGATCAGCACCTGCTGGCGCACGCCGTGGCGGGTGGCGATCGCGGCCAGGCGCTCGATCTCCTCGTAGGAGTCGACCACGATGTGCCCGACGCCGGTCTTCACCGCGTGCTCCAGCTCGTCCACCGACTTGTTGTTGCCGTGCAGCGCGATCCGCTCCGGCGGCATCCCGGCGGCCAGCGCCACCGCCAACTCGCCGACGCTGCACACGTCGAGGTTGAGGCCCTCCTCGTGCAGCCAGCGCACGATCGCCTTGGAGAGGAACGCCTTCCCGGCGTAGTAGACGTCCGCGTCGGCGCCGAAGGCGTCCCGCCAGGCGCGGGCCCGGCTGCGGAAGTCCTCCTCGTCCAGCACGTAGGCCGGGGTGCCGAACTCGGCCGCCAGCCGCTTGACGTCGATCCCGCCGACGGTGGCCACGCCCTCGGCGTTGCGGGCGACGGTGCGCGACCAGACCTTGGGGTCGAGCGCGTTCAGGTCGGCCGGCGGGGCCTGGTAGTGGCCCTCGGGCAGGACGTCGCCGTGACGGGGGCCTGCCGGGTGTGCGGAACGGCTCATTGTCCTTAAGTCCTTCGAGACCTATGGCAAGGGGCGGCGACGGTCCTCGTTGACCGTCAGCCGCCCCCTTCCGGTGCGCTTGGGGGTGGTGCTTACATCCGCTCGGGCGCCGTCACGCCCAGGAGCGTGAGGCCGTTGGCGAGCACGGTGCGCGTCGCCTCGACCAGCCAGAGGCGGGCGTGCGTGAGGTCGGTGACCTCCTCGTCGCCCTTGGGCAGGACCTGGCAGTTGTCCCAGAAGCGGTGGTAGGCGCCGGCCAGGGTCTCCAGGTACACGGCGACCCGGTGCGGCTGGCGGAACTGGCCGGCGTCGGCCAGGACTTCGGGGAACGCGGCGAGCTGACCGAGCAGCTCGTTCTCCCACTCCGTGCTCAGCAGCTCCGGTTTGAAGTCCGCCGAGCGCGTGATGCCCAGGTCGGCGGCCTTGCGCTGGAGCGAGGACATCCGGGCGTGCGCGTACTGGACGTAGAAGACCCGGTTCTCGTTGGTCTGGCTGGTCAGGATGTTGATGTCGAGCGTGATCGTCGAGTCCGTGGAGGAGCGCGCCAGCGTGTAGCGGGCAGCGTCGACGCCGATCCAGTCGACCACGTCGTCGATCGTGATGATGTTGCCGGCCCGCTTGGACATGCGGACCTCTTCGCCGTCGCGAAGCATCTTCACGAACTGGCCGATCTTCACCTCGATGTTGTGGTTCATGTCGTCGCCCGCGCAGGCCGCGATGGCCTTGAGGCGGTTGACGTAGCCGTGGTGGTCGGCGCCCAGCATGTAGAGCGCGACCTCGGCGCCGCGGTCCCGCTTGGACAGGTAGTACGCGGCGTCGGCGGCGAAGTAGGTCTTGTCGCCGTCGGCCTTGATCAGGACGCGGTCCTTGTCGTCGCCGAAGTCGGTGGTGCGCAGGAAGACCGCGCCGTCCTGGTCGAAGACGTGGCCCTGCTCGCGCAGCCGCTCGATGGCCTTCTCGACGGCGCCCGAGTCGTGCAGCGTCTTCTCCGAGAACCACACGTCGAAGTGGGTGCCGAACTCGTCCATGGAGCGCTTGATCTCGGCCACCATGAGCTTGAGGCCCTCGGTGCGGAAGACCTCCAGCTGCTCGGCCTCGGGCAGGTCGAGCACGCCCGGGATCGCGTCGGTGAGCGCCTTGGCGATGTCGACGATGTACTCGCCGACGTAGCCGCCCTCGGGCGCCTCGCGGCCGTTCGCGGCGGCCTGGAGCGAGGCGGCGAACTTGCTGATCTGCACGCCGGCGTCGTTGAGGTAGTACTCGGTGGTGACGTCGGCGCCGGAGGCCCGCAGCACGCGCGCCAGCGAGTCGCCGACGGCCGCCCAGCGGACGCCGCCGATGTGGATCGGGCCGGTGGGGTTGGCGGAGACGAACTCCAGGTTGATCTTCAGGCCCTTGAGGGCCTCGTTGCGGCCGTAGGCCTCGCCCGCCTCGACGACGGTGCGGGCGAGCGCACCGGCGGTGGCGGTGTCCAGGGTGATGTTCAGGAAGCCCGGACCGGCGATGTCGACCTTGGCGACGCCGGTGATCCCTCGCAGGCGCTCGGCCAGGGCCTCGGCAACGGCTCGCGGCGGCTTGCCGGCCGCCTTGGCGAGCTGGAGGGCCACGTTCGTCGCGTAGTCGCCGTGGTCCCTGTTCTTGGGCCGTTCGACCGTCACGTGCTCGGGCACGGCGACGGCCAGCTCGCCCGCCTCGACGGCGGAGCTCACTGCGGCCTGGATTGCCTGGGAAAGGTCTGCGGGGGTCACGACGCCAAGCGTAGGCGAGACGGGGTGCCCGCCCGCCACCCGGTTTACCGGTTGAGACGTCGCGGGACGCCGCCTCCTGGGGTGTCAGCCGTGATCCGTGCGCTCTGTTCGCTCAGGGCGAAACCCGCGGGGGTGCTCCACCGCCCGCATCAGTCGCCGGACCAGGGCCACCAGGTCGGCGGGGTCGAAGGGCTTGCCGAGGTAGCCGTCCACCCCGACCGCCTCCCCCAGGTCGAGGTCCGCCGGGGTGCAGGCGCTCACGATCGCGATCGGCAGCCCGCTGGTGTCCGGGGTCGCGCGCAGCCGGGCCGCCGTCCGCAGGCCGTCCAGCCGCGGCATCACCACGTCCAGCGTCACCACGTCGGGCTTCACCCGGCGGACGACCTCCAGGCACTCGGCACCGTCGGCGGCGGTCACCACCTCGAAGCCCTCGAGCTCCAGGTTGACCCTGATCAGCTGGCGGATCACCTCGCTGTCGTCCACCACGAGGACCCGCCCGGACACTCCCGACACCTCACCGAGGGTATCGGCGGCCCCACCGCCCCGTCCGGCCTTTGGGCACTTCCGCCCACGGGCCCGCCGGGGGCGCCCCGACGATCTTTCCGGAAACCCGTGCACGGACCCCGTGGGAAGCCTGGTAGTGTTCTTCCCGTCGGAACGCGCAAGTGGCCGACAGGCCAACAGGCCCCCGTAGCTCAGGGGATAGAGCACCGCCCTCCGGAGGCGGGTGCGTAGGTTCGAATCCTACCGGGGGCACTTCGCAGGAAGTGCAGAACAGGCCCAGACCAGCGGTGGTTACCGCCAGTCTGGGCCTTCGTCATGTCCGGGCACGGGCGGCCCGGACCCGACCGGTACCGGCGGGACCGGCCCCCGAGGGGGTGGGCCCGGGCCCGTCGGGTCAGGGGGCGCTGCCCTCGACCTGGGTGTACAGCGCGGCGATGGTGTGGTCGAAGTAGGCGCTGTACGAGGTGTCGTCGTTGTCGCCGCCCTGCTGGTAGCCGCCGATGGCGCCGACCACGTCGCCGGTCGCGGCGTTGATCCAGGGGCCGCCGCTGGTGCCGGCCGGGTAGGCCGGGCACTGGATGACCCGCTGGTAGGCGCCCTCCTGGGCGGTGGAGTTGGTGCAGAGGCTGGGCGTCTCGGCGTCGGCCGGGTAGCCGTAGAGGCGGACGGTGGCGCCGAAGGGCTCGTCGGTGCCCAGCTTGTTGCCGCCGACCACGTCCTCGACGTTGCGGCCGTTGTTGGGGGCGGTCTCCAGGATCGCGAAGTCCTCGTCCACGTCGCCGTTCTGGGACCAGCCGGCGGCGGTGTGGACCGCGGTCACCTTCCAGGTCCCGTACGGAGCGGAGCCGTCACGGTAGCCGGGCGCGAAGGTCACGCCGTCGGGACTGCTGACGCAGTGGGCGGCGGTCAGCAGCAGGTTGCCGGTGGCGCTGTGCAGCACGCTGGCGGTGCAGAAGTGGTCGCCCGGGCCGACCGGTCCGCTGAACAGGGCGCCGACGGTGGAGGATTCCCGGTCGTCGGCGGGGGCCGCGGCGGTCGCCCCGAACGTCGCGCCGTGCGCATCGGGGGCGGCGGGCGCGCCGGCCGCGGAGGCGGTGGCGGTGGCCGTGGGGGTGTCGGTGGGAGCCGGGGTGTCTGTGGGCGTCGGGGCCGCGCTCGGGGTGGTGTCCGCGGCCGGGGCGGGCGCCGCGGTGGGGGCGGCCGGGGAGCTCGCCGGAGCGGACACGACGGTCCGGGTGCTGCGGGCCTCCTTCCCGGCGGCGGACGCGTCGGACAGGCTGAACCCGTGCGTCCCGGCCACCACCGCGGCCACCGCGACCGCGGACAGCGCCGTGACCACCGACGGGGCCAGCAGACGGTGGCGGCGCGACCTCGCGCGGCGGTGCTGGCCCATTCCTGACTCCCCTGCCCTGGTCGGTGGCGCCTCGTTCGGTCGACGACTATGCCGCCTCAGCCTGGAAGGCTCGTTACCGCAGGCTTGGAGCTCGATGAGAAATCGACCACCGGGTCATGAGCGTATCCAAAACGGATGCCGCCATGACGGCGGTGGACCCGCAGCGGCGCACTGGACGTTGCGCACAGCGGAGCGCCCCGGGACGGGCCCCAGGCCCTCGGGCGGTGGCCGGGGACCCGGGGGCGCCGTGACTCGACTGCCGCGGCCCCGCAGAGGGGTTCGGGTCGCGCTGCTCCCGTCAGTCCGCCTGCGGCCGCTCCGTCCCCGCCGTCGCGCGGGCCTCCGCGGCCGGTTTCACATTGGCCTTCACGTCGGCCATGGCCGCGGCCCGGGGGCTCGGCCGGCCGTCCACGGCGGCCGGTGCGGCGGCCGCCGCCTCCGCCCCGCCCGGGACGGTGGTCGCCCCGACCGGTACCGGACGGTGGTCGATCATCAGGAAGGCGACCAGTGCGGCGAGCAGCAGCACGCCCATCGCGACCCAGGTCGCGACCACGTAGCCGTGCACCGCGCCCTGGGCCCGCACCAGCGGATCGCTCGTGATCCGGGTCGCCAGCCAGGTCGCGGTGGCGCTGGCGGCGATCGTGTTCAGCAGCGCCGTACCGAGCGAACCGCCCACCTGCTGGGCCGAGTTGATGGTGGCCGAGGCGGCACCGGCCTCGTTCGGGGCGACCCCGAGGGTGGCCAGGCTCATCGCCGGCATGAACACCAGGCCCATGCCGAAGCCGATCAGCAGCACCGAGGGCAGCACCATGGCGGCCCACGGGCTGTCCACCTTCATCTGGGTCAGCCAGGCCATGCCGGCCGCGGCCAGCAGCAGCCCGGGGGCGATCAGGTTCCGGGACGGCACCCTGGTCATCAGCCGGGCCGCGACGCCGGTCGAACTCACGATGATGGCCGCCGTCATGGGCAGGAAGGAGACGCCCGAGACCACCGGCGAGAAGTGCTTGATCGCCTGCATGTAGTAGGTCAGGAACAGGAACAGGCCGAACATGCCGACCATGGCCAGGCCCACCGAGAGGGCGCCGCCGCCGCGGTTGCGCTCGGCCACGATGTGGATCGGCAGCAGCGGGTGCGTGGAGCGCTTCTCGACCAGGACGAACGCCCCGAGCAGCGCCACGCCCAGCAGCAGCGAGCCGATCACCAGGCCGTCGCTCCAGCCCCGGGTGACGGCCTCGGAGGTGCCGAACACGATGGCCAGCAGGCCGCCGCAGCCGAGCAGCGCCCCGGGCAGGTCCAGCTTGATCCGGCGCCCCTTCTCGACGTGGTCGCGGTTGAGCACCCGGAACGCCGAGAAGGCGGTGACCACGGCGATCGGGGTGTTCACGAACAGGCACCAGCGCCAGTCCAGGTACTCGGTCAGCAGACCGCCGGCGATGAAGCCGATCGCGGCGCCGCCGCCGGCGATCGCGCCGAAGATGCCGAAGGCCGTACTGCGTTCCTTCGGATCGGAGAAGGTGGTGGAGAGCAGCCCCAGCGCGGAGGGGGCGAGCAGGGCGCCGAACGCGCCCTGGAGGGCGCGGGCGCCGAAGAGCATGGCCGGGTCGACCGCCGCGCCGCCGAGGGCGGAGGCGAGGGCGAAGCCCAGCAGGCCGACGATGAAGACGCGCTTGCGGCCGAAGAGGTCGCCCAGTCGTCCGCCGAGCAGCAGCAGGCCGCCGAAGGCGAGGGTGTAGGCGGTGATCACCCACTGCCGGTTCGCGTCGGAGATGCCCAGGTCCCGCTGGGCCGACGGCAGCGCGATGTTCACGATGGTGATGTCGAGGACGATCATGAGCTGGGCGATGGCGATGATCGCGAGCGCCCACCAACGACGGCTGTCCGCGGTGTCATGACCGATGGCGGTTTGAGCAGACACTGGTCGAGCCTTCCGGATGGGGTACGGAGAGGTCACGCAGTCGCCTTCCAGCCAAACGCCGCCGCAGGCGAATCGCAAGGAAAAACCTCACCAAATCGACCTTTGTCGGACAAAAGGACCAGGGCCCCGGGACTCATGACCGAGCCCCGGGGCCCCGGCCCCGGCACCACCCCTAGAGCGCCGACAGCTCCGCGACCAGGTCGTCCAGCCCCAGCGAGCCCTGCGAGAGCGCCGCCATGTGCCAGGCCTTGAGGTCGAACTCCTCGCCGCGCGCCTCGTGCGCCGCCCGCGCCGCCGCCCGGCCGCGCAGCCAGGCCCGCTCGCCCAGCTTGTAGCCGATCGCCTGACCGGGCATGCCCAGGTAGCGGACCAGCTCGCTGTCCAGGAAGTCGGCGGACAGGCCGCAGTACCGGCCGAAGAACTCCCGTCCGTGCTCCGGGCTCACCGGCTCGCCCGGCCGGTACGGGGAGTCCGCCGGGAAGTCCAGGCCGACGTGCATGCCGATGTCGACGATGACCCGCAGCGCCCGCATCATCTGGGCGTTGAGGAAGCCCAGCCGGTGGCCCGGGTCGGTGAGGTAGCCGAGCTCGTCCATCAGACGCTCGGCGTACAGCGCCCAGCCCTCCAGGTTGGCGCTCACCCCGCCGAGGCTCACCTGGTAGCTGGAGAGCCGGTCGGCGACGTACACCCACTGGGCGAGCTGCAGGTGGTGGCCGGGGACGCCCTCGTGGTACCAGGTCGACACCAGGTCCCAGACCGGGAAGCGCTCCTCGCCGAGCACCGGCAGCCAGGTCCGGCCGGGGCGGCTGAAGTCCAGGGCGGGCTGGGTGTAGTACGGCGCGGCGGCGCTGCCGGCCGGGGCGAGCCTGGACTCGACCCGGGTGACCGGCTCGGCCAGGTCGAAGTGGGTGCCCTGGAGGTCCCGGACGGCCTGGTCCATCAGGCCCTGGAGGTACTCCCGGGCCGCCTCGGCGCCCTCGATCGCCGGGCCGTCCGTCTCCAGCCACTTCATCGCGGCCATCGGGCCGACGCCCGGGCGGACCTTCTCCGCCTCGGCCTCCATCTGCGCGTACAGGTCGTGGAACTCGCTCCAGGCCCACGCGTACGCCTCGTCCAGGTCCAGGTCCGCGCCCGTCCAGTAGCGCACCCAGCGGGCGTAGCGCTCCCGGCCGGCGGTGTCCGGGGCGTCCGCGGCGGCCGGGCCGTACACGTCGCGCAGCCAGTCGCGCAGCGCGGCCAGCGCCTCGGCGGCGGCCACCGCGTGCGCGGACAGCTCGGCGCGCACACCCTCCGGGGCGTCCTGGACGAACTCGCCGAACCAGCCGCCCGGGACGTCCCCGGCCAGCCACTCGCCGAACTGGCCCACCACCGTCTCGACCTGGCGCGGGCCGGACAGCAGGCCGCGCTCGATGCCCTCGGTCAGCGTCCGCCGGTACTGCTCCAGCGCCAGCGGGACGCGGGCCAGCCGGCGGCCGATCAGCTGCCACTCGGCCTCGGTGCCGGTGGCCATCAGGGTGAAGGCCTCCCGCGTGTTGTGCACCGGGGAGCCCAGGTTGCGCACCGCGCGGTAGTCCTCCCCCGCGTCGTGCACGGCGAGTTCGGCGGTCAGCCGCTCGCGCAGCAGCCGGGCGCAGCGGCGCTCGGCCTCGTCGTCGGCGGCACCGGCCCGCTCGGCCTCGTCCAGCCGGGCCAGGGTGCGGCGGGCGAGTTCGGCGATCGCCTCGGCGCCGGCCGGGGAGAGGTCCGGCAGCCGGTCGTCCTCGGGATTGAGGCCGAGGTAGACCGCGGTCAGCGGGTCGAGGTCGGCCAGCGCCTGGACGTAACCGTCGGCGATGCGGCGGGGAGTGTCCCCGCCGGCGGTGATCAGTTCTTCAACCATTCGGACATCATCGCGGCGCCCGGGCCGATTGCAAGCCCTGTCAGCGACCGTTGACCGGCCGGGGTGCCCGGCCTGACGCACGGTGAGCGGCACAAACATCCGTTCGGAAAGATCCGGCGCGCGACAGGTCCCGATCGGTCCGACGCCCATTACGCTGACCGCCATGGAAGCCCGCCCCGCCACGGCAACCGACCCGGTGCCCGCCCCGGCCGCCCCCGCACCGCGCCCGCGCCGCTCCGGCTACCGGCGGCTGCCGGTGGAACAGCGGCGCGAGCAGCTGATCGCGGTCGCCCTGGAACTGTTCGCCGCCCGGCCGCCCGAGGAGGTGAGCCTGGACGACGTCGCCGAGGCCGCCGGCGCCTCCCGACCGCTGGTCTACCGCTACTTCGCGGGCGGCAAACAGCAGCTGTACGAGGCCGCGCTGCGCACCGCGGCCGACGAGCTGACCGGCCGGTTCGCCGTCCCGCCGGCCGGGCGGCCGTCCGAGCAGCTGGCCTCCGCGCTGGACGGCTACTTCGCCTTCGTGGCCGAGCACGACGCCGGCTACTCGGCGCTGCTGCGCGGCGGTTCGGTGGTCGAGACGGCCCGGACCACGGCCATCGTGGACGACGTCCGGCGGGCGGCGCTCCGGCGGACCCTGCGGTACCTGGGCGTGCGCGAGGCCGGGCCGCGGCTGACGCTGCTGGTGCGCTCGTGGATCGCGGTCGTCGAGGGGGCGTCGCTGAGCTGGCTGGACGAGGGGCGCGCGCTGCCGGTGGAGGGACTGCGGGACTGGCTGGTGGACCAGTTCACGGCGATGGCGGCGGCGACGGCGCTGCACGATCCGCAGACCGCGGAGGTGCTGGCGGGGCTGCTCGCGCTGGAGGGGCCGCGGGCGGAGCGGGCCGAACGGCTGCGGGCGGTGCTGGGCGGCGCCTCCCCGGACGCGCCCTGACGGCACTCCCGACCCCCGTGCCAAGGGTCGGGCGGCGTGGGTCAGGCCTTGCCGAACACCTGGCGCTGACGGCCGAGGCCGTCGATCTCGATCTCGACGACGTCGCCCGGGGCGAGGAACGACCTGCCCGGGTGGCCCAGGGTGACCCCGGCCGGGGTGCCGGTGACCATCACGTCGCCGGGCTCCAGCACCATGAACTGGCTTGCGTAGCGGACGAGTTCGAGCACCGGGAAAATCATCTCCGCGGTGCTGCCGTGCTGCCGCCGCTCGCCGTTGACCCACAGCCGCAGGGCCAGGGCCTGCGGGTCGGCCACCTCGTCGGCGGTGACCAGCCAGGGCCCCAGCGGGGTGAAGGTCTCGGCCGACTTGCCCTTGTCCCACTGGCCGCCGCGTTCGAGCTGGAAGGCCCGCTCGGTGACGTCGTTGGCGATCGTGTAGCCGGCGATCACGGCGGCGGCCTCGGCGTGCGAGTCCAGGTAGCGGGCGGTACGGCCGATCACGATCGCCAGCTCGGCCTCGTAGTCGGTCTTCTCGCCGCCGCGCGGCACCAGCACCTCGTCGTAGGGGCCGACCACGGTGGAGCTCGGCTTGAGGAAGACCACCGGCTCGTCCGGGATCGCGGCCCCGGCCTCGGCCGCGTGGTCGCGGTAGTTGAGCCCGATGCCGACCACCTTGCCCGGCCGGGCCACCGGCGCGCCCACCCGCAGGCCGGCCAGGTCCACCACCGGCAACGCGCCGGCGGCCACCTCCCGGGCCAGCTCGGCGGTGTCCAGCCGGGCGAGGAAGACCCCGTCGAGGTCGCGGGCCCGCCCGGAGAGGTCGTACGCGGTGCCGTCCTCTCCCAGCACGACCGGGCGCTCGGCGCCCGGGGGTCCGACGCGGAGGAGCTTCATCGATCCGTCACCAGCCTTTCGTCGCAGCTCACCGGGGCGGCGCGGACACCGCTCCCGAGTCCGGCAACGAGGTATATCAACGGCCCGGGCCGGTGGACCAGACCATCCCGATGGGCGGATTCTCATCAAATCGCACGAAGCCGTGGGGGCCCGAATCGGCGACCCCTACGGTTGACAGCGCCCCGCGCCCCGGCGGATCCGCCGACGGCCGACCACGCCCAGGGCGAACGTCCGTGTGTCGCGGCGCCGCAGGGCGCAGGATCCTGGGCATGGAGATCACCCGGGTACGCGACGAGTTGCACATGATCAGTCTGGAGTTCGGCACCGCCTACCTCTGGCGGGACGACCACGGCCTCACCCTGGTCGACACCGGCATCGCCGGATCCGCGGACGACGTCGAGAAGGCCGTCCGCACCATCGCACCGGAGCCGGCCGCCGTGCGCCGGATCGTGCTCACCCACCACCACGAGGACCACACCGGCTCCGCCGCCGAGCTGGCCCGCCGCTGGTCCGCCGAGGTGGTGGCGCACCGGCTGGAGGCACCGGTGGTCCGGCGCGAGCAGCCGCCCGCGCCGCCCGTGCTCAGCCCCTTCGAGCAACAGCTGTGGGACGGGCTGCCGCCGATCCCGCCCGCCGAGCCCTGCCCGGTGCACCGCGAGGTCGAGGACGGGGACGTACTGGACATCGGCGGCGGCGCCGTGGTGGTGCACGTGCCCGGGCACACCGACGGCAGCATCGCCCTGCACCTGCCCGGCCCCGGAGTGCTCTTCACCGGGGACGTGGTGTCCAACGTGCAGGGGCGGACCGCGCCCGGGGTGTTCCACACCGACCCGGCGCTGGCCCTCGCCTCCTTCCACCGGCTCGCCGCGCTGCCGGTGGAGACGGCCGTCTTCGGCCACGGCGACCCGATCGCCGCCGGCGCCTCAGCCGCGCTGCGTGCCGCCGCCGAGCAGCACCCGCAGGTCTAGCGCCCGCCCCGGGCCCGGGCCGAGCCGGTCGGCCTCCCGCCGCCAGTGCGCGAGGTCGCGCCGCAGGTCGGACCGGGCCTCCGGGGCGGTGCCGGGCTGCTCGGCCAGCGCCTCCAGCAGGGCGACGGCGGCGGCCCGACGGCCGTCCCGGGCCAGCCAGAGGGCCAGGTCGTGGCAGGTGCGCAGGGTGCGCGGGTCGGCCGGGCCGCAGATCCGGACGAAGTCGGGGACGAGCTGCAGCAGCATGTCCACCGCGTCCCCGGCCCGGCCCTCGGCGCCGTGCTGCCAGGCCTGGTCGGCCCGGCGGCGCAGCTGCTCCGGGCTGGGCCCCGCCCCCTGCATCCCGGGCCGGATCCCGCGCAGCCGCTCCAGCACCTCGGCGGCGTCGGCGGGCCGGTCCGCGGGCCGCTTGGCCAGCAACTGGGCGACCAGCTCGGCCAGTTCCGGGTCCTTGCCGCGTACCCGGGGCGGGGTCTCGTCCATGTGCTTACGCATGTACTCGTACGGCGAGTCGCCGCGGAACGGCCGCCGGCCGGTGCTGACCTCGTACAGCATCACGCCGAAGGCGTAGAGGTCGGCCCGGCCGTCCACGGTGCCGCCGGACCAGCACTCGGGCGCCAGGTAGGGGACGGTGCCGACCACGCTGCCGGTGGAGGTGAGCCCGGTGGACTGGGCGAGCAGCCGGGCGATGCCGAAGTCCAGCACCTTGGCGCGGTCCCCGCTGTCCGCGATCATCACGTTCTCCGGCTTGATGTCCCGGTGGATCACCCCGCTGCGGTGCGCGACGTCGAGCGCCTCGCAGATCTGCGTCATCCAGGCCAGCGAGCGGCCGTGGTCCGGCAGACCGTCCTTGAGCACCGCGGACAGCGGGCGGCCGCGGACCAGCTCCATCACCAGGTAGTGGATCTCCCCCTCGACGTCGGTGACCCGGCCGTAGTCGTGCACCGTGACGATGTACGGGTTGGAGAGGTTGCCGGCCAGCTTGGCCTCGCCGACGAACCGGCCGACGGCCTCCCGGTCGGCCGCGTGCTCGGGCAGCAGCAGCTTGACCGCGACCGGCCGGTCCAGCACGGTGTCGGTCGCCCGCCAGACCACGCCGAAGCCGCCCTTGCCCAGCCACTCCTCCAGCCGGTAACGGCCGCCGAGCACCTTCCCCTTGCGCATGCCCTCCCCCAACGTGCCCCCGCCCGAACGGCGTTCGCCGTCGGAGGGGTCACCATAGCGGCGGGCGGGGACGAACGGGTGAACGGAGTTCTCCTCGGTGTCACGCCTTCGGCTTGGGCAGGCCGACGGGGTTGATCTCGGAGGTCGGGACGGCCTCGCTCTCCAGGCCCCAGCGCTTGAGCACCTGCCCGTACGTCCCGTTCTTGATCACCTCGTTGAGCGCGCCGTTGAGCGCCTTGACCAGGCCGTTGTCCTTGTGGGTGGTCGCCGCGATCTTGCCGAGGACGTCCGCGCCGCCGCCCGAGTAGGTGCCGACCACCTCGGTCTCGCCGGTCTGCACGGCGTGGAAGGCGAGGCTGGGGTTGGGGCCGGTGTAGACGTCGATCCGGCCGGAGGAGAGCGCCAGGTAGTACTCGGTGCCGGAGAAGTACTTGATGTCGATCGGCTTGAGGCCGTTGCGGACGTTCTCCTCGCTCCAGGAGATCAGCAGCTTCTCCTGGTTGGTGCCGGTGGCGACGCCGACGGACCGGCCGGCCAGGTCCTTCGCGCCGGTGACCTTGATCCCGCTGCCCTTCTTGGTCTCGAAGCCGAGGACGTCCAGCCGGTAGGTGGCGAAGTCGTACTTCTCCTTGCGCTCCTCGGTGACGGTGATGTTGGACAGGCCCGCGTCGTACTTGCCGCTGTCCAGGCCGACGAAGATGTTCTCCCAGGAGACCGGGTTGAGCTCGACCTTGAGGCCGAGCACGTCGCCGATCAGCGAGGCGATGTCCGGCTCGACGCCGATGATCGTCTTGTCGTCGTTGGCGTAGAAGTCCAGCGGCGGGGTGGTGCCGATCGAGTCGACGACCTTCAGGGTGCCTCTCTTCCTGATCTCCTCCGGGACCAGCGCCGCGATCGCGTCGACCTTTGCCGTGGAGACCCGGTTCTGCTGCGGCGACAGGTTCACCACGGTGCCGTTCGGCGCCGTGCTGCCCTTGGCCGGGGCGAGCTCCGCCGAGGCGCCGTTCGCACCGCTGCTGCAGCCGGCCAGGACGAGGGCGGCGGCGAGCGAGCCGGCGGCGGTCACGAGGGCGCGACGGGGTAGGGACATGGCGGAACTCCTGCTCGGGTGAAGGGGGTTCGGGGAGAGGGAAGGACGGGGAGAGGGAAGGGACGGGGGGCGGCGTGTTACAGCACCTTGGCCAGGAAGGCCCGGGTGCGCTCGTGCCGCGGACGGTCCAGGAGCTCGGCGGGCGGGCCCTGCTCGACCACCACCCCGCCGTCCATGAAGACCACCGTGTCGGCGACCTCGCGGGCGAAGCCGATCTCATGGGTGACCACGATCATCGTGGTGCCGCTGCGGGCGAGATCCTTGATGACGTCCAGCACCTCGCCGACCAGCTCGGGGTCGAGCGCCGAGGTGGGCTCGTCGAACAGCAGCACCTTGGGCTCCAGGGCCAGCGCCCGGGCGATCGCCACCCGCTGCTGCTGGCCGCCGGACAGCTGCCGGGGGTAGGCGGCGGCCTTGTCGGCCAGCCCGACCCGCTCCAGCAGCGCCAGCGCCGCCGCCCTGGCCTCGGCCCGGGGGCGGCCCAGCGCGGCGATCGGCGCCTCGACCACGTTCTCCAGCACGGTCAGGTGCGGGAAGAGGTTGAAGTTCTGGAACACGAAGCCGATGCCGGTGCGCTGGCGCAGCACCTCGCGCTCCTTGAGCTCGTACAGCCGGTCACCGGCGCGCCGGTAGCCGATCAGCTCCCCGTCGATCGCGACGTAGCCGCGGTCGAGCTTCTCCAGGTGGTTGATCGCCCGCAGCAGGGTGGACTTGCCGGAACCGGACGGGCCGAGCACCACCGTGACCGAGCCGGCCGGGACGTCCAGGTCGACCCCGCGCAGCACCTCCAGCCGGCCGAAGCTCTTGTGCAGGCCGCGGACCTGCACCATCGGGGCGGCCCCGGCGGCGTCGGCGCGGTCGGCCGGCGGGGTCGGGTCGGCCTTGGTCAGCGTGGTCACGGGGTTCCTCCGGAGGTGCGGGCGGCAGTACGGGCGGCGGTACGGGCGTCCGCACGGGCGGGCAGGCCGCCCAGCAGCGTCCGCAGCCGCCGCAGCGGGGTGGGCGGCGGGGTGCGCCGGGCGCCGCGGGCGAAGTAGCGCTCGACGTAGTACTGGCCGATCGACAGCACCGTGGTCAGCACCACGTACCAGACCGTGGCCACCATCAGCAGCGGCACCACCCGGCCGGTCCGGCCGTAGATCACCTGGGCCTGGTAGAAGAGCTCGCCGATGGCCATCACGTAGACCACCGAGGTGCCCTTGAGCAGCGAGATCACCTCGTTGGCGGCGGCCGGCAGGATCCCCCGCATGGCCTGCGGCAGCACGATCCGCCAGGCCTGCCGCCAGCGCGGGATGCCGAGCGCGGCGGCGGCCTCGCGCTGGCCGGCCTCCACCGCGATGATGCCGCCGCGGATGATCTCGGCGGCGAACGCGGCCTGGTGCAGTCCGAGGCCGAGCACCGCGGCGCCGAGCGCGCCGAGCACCCCGACCGTCTCGAAGTCGCCGAAGGTCGGGCCGAACGGGATGCCGAAGCCGAACCGCTTGTAGAGGTAGGAGAGGTTGAACCAGAACACCAGCTGGACGATCAGCGGGATCGAGCGGAACACCCAGACGTACGCCCAGGCGATGGTGCGCAGCACCGCGCTGCGGGACAGCCGCATCCCGGCCACCACGGCGCCGAGCGCGAAGCCCAGCACGGTGCCGTAGGCGGTGAGTTCGAGGGTGCGGCCGATCGCCTGGAGGATGGTGTCGGCGGTGAAGTAGAGCCGGAAGGTGGCCCAGTCCCAGCCGGGGTTGGTGGCCAGGCCGTGCAGGAACTGGAGCAGGACGACGAGGGCGGCGGTGCCGGCCGCCCAGCGCCACGGGTGCCGGGCGGGGACGGTCCGCAGGCCGTCCAGCTCCTCGGCGTCGAGCCCGGGGCCGGGGGCGGCGACGGGTCTGGGCGGGGACGGCGCTGCCGGGGTGCTGGGCGCCGCCGGCGTACTGGTGGTCATCGGAGGACTCCTTCAACGGGCCGGTGGGTAACAGGCCCGCCGGTCACGGGTGTTCGGGCGGACTGATCTGCGACTCCTTGATCGCCGAGTCGGCGAGCCCCCACTTCCGCAGGATCCGCTCGTACGTCCCGTCCTTGATCAGCTGGTTGACCGCCGCCTGGAAGGCCGGGGTGAGCGGGGAGCCCTTCTTGAAGGCGAAGCCGACGTCCAGCCGGTGGAACTCGTTGAGGAAGCGCACCCCCGCGGCCTCCTGCGCGGCCTGGTGGCGCAGCCCGTTGATGGTGGACATCTCGACGTCCACCCGGCCCTGCTGGAGGCCGGTCAGCAGCGCGCCGCCCTCGCTGAACGCCTTCACCTCGTAGGGCTTCTTCCCGGCGTCGGTGCAGACGTTCTTCTTGGTGTTGAGCGTGGTCTCGAAGGTGGTGCCGGCGCCGGTGCCGATGGTCAGCCCGCAGAGCTGGGCCAGGTCGGTGACCGGCTGGATCGCGGTGTTCTCCTTCTTCACCGCGAAGCCCTGGCCGTCGTCGATGTAGGTGACGAAGTCGATGGTCTTCAGGCGCGCGGTGGTGACCCCGAAGTTCCCGGTGCCGACGTCGAACTTGCCGCTGTCCAGGGCGGGCAGGATGGTCTCGAAGGCGGCGTCCTGGCGCTGCACGGTCAGGCCGAGGACCTTGGCCACGGCGTCGGTGAAGTCCACGTCGACCCCGACCGGCTTCTTGGTGGCCTGGTCGGCGTAGTAGGCGCTGGGCGGGGCGCCGAAGGACGAACCGAACTTCAGCACCCCGGACTTGCGCACCTCCTCGGGCAGCAGCGCGGCGGCGGCCTCCGACTTCCCCAGGCCGGAGACGACGTCCTCGGTGGCGGTGGCGGCCGGCCCGCCCGCCCCGGCCGGGCCCCCGATCTTCGGGTCCGAGCCGCACGCGGCCAGTGCCAGGACCGGCAGCAGGGCGGTGGTCGCGAGGAGGCGGCGGCGGACGGTGGTGGTTCTCACGGGGGGCCTTTCAGTGGGGCGGGGCGGGCCGGTGGGCCCGGCCCGGGGCGGATCAGTGGACCGGGACCAGCGCGGGCCGGTGGGCCGGGACCAGCGCAGGTCAGTGGGCCGGGACCAGCGCGGGCAGGGGCTTCTCGAAGGGGAGCGGGCCGATGGTCAGCGGATCGGCGGTGACGTCGAACAGCGGGGTGTAGCCGGCGGCCAGGTAGAGGCCCTTGGCCTCGGGCTGGCGCGGGCCGGTGGTGAGGTAGACGCGGCGGTAGCCGACGGCCGCGGCGGTCCGCTCCAGTTCGGCGAGCACCCGGCGGGCCAGGCCGCGGCGACGGTGCGCGGAGTGGGTCCACATCCGCTTCACCTCGGCGGTGTGCTCGTCATACCGCTTGTACGCGCCGCCGGCCACCGGTTCGCCCTCCTCCAGCAGGAGCAGCAGCACTCCGTGCGGCTCGGCGAAGGCGTCGACCGGGTAGCGGGTCATCTCCTGGTGGGCGTCGGGGCCGTAGCGGGTGACGTACTCGTGGGTGAGTTCGCGCAGCAGCGGTTCGACCAGCGGGTCCGCCAGGGTGACCCGCCGGAACTCCCGGGCCGGTGCCGGGCTCACGCCTGCACCGCGATCAGCTGGTGCCGGTCCCGCTCGGCGCGGGCCGCCGCCTCGGCCTTGGCGGCGTCCCGCTTGGCGACCTCCTCGCGGACGATCGGGATGACGTACCGGCCGAAGTCGATCGCGTCGTCCAGCAGGTGGTAGCCGCGGGCGGAGAGGATGTCCACGCCGAGGTCGTAGTAGTCCAGCAGGGCCTGGGCGACCGTCTCCGGGGTGCCGACCAGCGCGTTGGAGTTGCCCGCCCCGCCGGTGGCAGCCGCGGTCGGCGTCCACAGCGCGCGGTCGTAGCGCTCGCCGGCCTCGGCGATCTCGATCAGCCGCTGGGAGCCCGTGTTCTCCGGCTGGGCGGTGGCCGGACGGCGGCGGGGGGCGAGTTCCCCGCTCTCCCGGCGGGCCCGGATGGCGGCCACCGTGCGGTGCGCCTTCTCCCAGGCCAGTTCCTCGGTCGGCGCGATGATCGGCCGGAACGCCACCTGGATCCGCGGCAGGTCGGTCCGTCCGGCGGCCCGGGCCGCCTCCTTCACCCGCTCGATCTGCTCGGCGGTGCGGGCCAGCGGCTCGCCCCACAGGCAGTAGATGTCGGCCTCGGCCCCGCCGGCCGCGTAGGCGGCGTCCGAGGAGCCGCCGAAGGAGACCGCCGGGCGCGGCTGCTGGACGGGGAAGACGTCGGAGACGAAGTCGTTGAAGCGGTAGTGCGGGCCCTCGTGGTCGAAGGGCTCCCGGCTGGTCCAGGCCTTCTTCACGATGCCGATGTACTCGCGGGTGCGCTCGTAGCGCTGGTCCTTGGTGAGGAAGTCGCCCTCGCGCTGCTGCTCGTGGTCGGTGCCGCCGGTGATGAAGTGGACGGTCAGCCGGCCCTCGCTGATCCGGTCGAGGGTCGCGAAGGTCTTGGCGGCGAAGGTCGGGTACGAGACGTTCGGCCGGTGCGCGAGCAGGATCTGCAGCTTGTCGAGGTGCGAGGCCAGGAAGGCCGCCGCCGCCGCGGGCTCCGGGGAGCCGGAGCCGTACGCGAAGAGCACCCGGTCCCAGCCGTGGTCCTCGTGCGCCCGGGCCAGCCGCAGGGTGTAGTCGCGGTCGAAGGAGGCGGTGGTGCGCGGGCTGGTCTCCGAACCGTCGCCGGTGGCGGCGATGCCGAGGAATTCGACGGGCATGGCGGAACCTTTCGGGGTGGGCTGACTCCGGTGGGCCGCGGGTGGGCGGACCGGAGGCGGCCGCGGTGGGGCGCGGCCGCCTGGCACGGGGAGGTGCGGCGGTGACGGGGTACGAGGGAGCGGGGGCGCGAGCGGAGGAGGACGCGAGGGAACTGCCGGAGCGCAGAACGAGGGTGGTGACGTGCGAGGCGGCAGCGTGCGCCTGACGGTCCGTCAGCTGGTGCGACGGACGACGGTTCCCGGCCCGCGACGGGGCACACCGAGGGAGGACTCCCCGAAGGGGATCAGGGCCGGACGGGCGGCCCGCTGCCGGGTCAGCCGCGACACGCCGCGGACCACACCCGACCGAAGTCGATGTGGTCGCGGGTGACCAGGGGCTGCTCGGCGTACATGGGTTCAAGTTGAGCAGTCGGCCGAGCGGTACGTCAACCATTCATCATTGCCGCACTGTTGCGATCTCCTGTCGCTCTTCCTACGCGCCGCGGGCGGCGGTGACCGCACCCCGCTCCGCGATCCGATCGTCCACCGATCACCCTTGACAGCCGTCGATCGCGCATGCGTACGATCGAAGCGGAGTGCAGTGCGCTGCGCCGACCGCGTTGAGGGACGCGGGCCGGCGCCCGAGGGCCCGTACGCGATCACACCCGTGCCTCTCCCCGCCCGCCCTCCGCCCAGGAGCCGCCGCCATGGCCACCCCGCAGGACGTCCTGCCCTCAACCGCCCCCGCCCCCGCCCTTGTCGAGGGTTCACCGCCGACCCCGGCCCCCGAGGCCCGGATCGTCGCCCGCCGCAAGCCCGGACAGTGGATCGCCGCGGCCGTCGCCCTGCTGCTGGCCGCGATGGCGGTCGGCTCGGTGATCCGCAACAAGGCCTTCCAGTGGAGCGTGGTCGCCGACTGGTTCACCGCCCGGTCCGTCCTGGACGGCCTCACCCTGACCCTCTGGCTCACCGCCGTCACCCTCGCCCTGGGCTTCGTCTTCGGCACCGTCCTCGCCACCATGCGGCTGTCCACCAACCCGGTGCTGCGCACGCTCAGTTGGGGCTACATCTGGATCTTCCGGTCCACCCCGCCGCTGGTGCAGCTGCTGTTCTTCTTCAACATCGGCGCGCTCTACCCGACCCTCGGCCTCGGCATCCCCTTCGGCCCCGAGTTCGTCACGGTCAAGACCGTCAACCTGATCGGCCCCACCCTGACCGCCGTCATCGGCCTCACCCTGCTGGAGACCGCGTACGCCGCCGAGGTGATCCGCGGCGGCATCCTCTCGGTCGACCGCGGCCAGCTGGAGGCCGCCGCCGCGCTCGGGCTCGGCCGGTGGCGGGTGCTGCGCCGGATCGTGGTGCCGCAGGCGATGCGCGCGATCGTGCCGACCGCCGGGAACATGCTGATCGGCGCGCTCAAGGGCACCAGCATCGTCAGCGTGCTGGCGGTCTCCGACCTGCTCTACTCGGTGCAGCTGGTCTACCTGCAGTCCTACCAGGTCATCCCGATGCTGATGGTCGCCACCCTCTGGTACCTGGTGGTCACCACTGTGCTGTCGATCGGCCAGTACTACGTCGAGCGCCACTTCGCCAAGGGCGCCACCCGGGACGGGCTGCCGCCCACCCCGCTGCAGCGCGCCCGCGCCGCCTTCGGCAAGGTGGTCCGGGCATGACGACGCTCGTGATCGTCGGCGCCGGGCCGCGCGGCACCGGCCTGCTGGAGCGGATCGCCGCCAACGCCGCCGAACTGCTGCCCGCCGACCGGCCGTTGGAAATCCACCTGGTCGACCCGCACCCGCCCGGCGCGGGCCGGATCTGGCGCCACGACCAGTCCCCGCTGCTGCGGATGAACTCGATGGCCGAGGACGTCACCATGTTCACCGACGAGCGCGCCACCATCGAGGGCCCGGTCCGCCCCGGCCCATCGCTGGCCGAATGGGCGCTCCGGCAACGGGAGTTCGCCCCCTACCGGGAGGTCGCCAACCCGGCCGTCCGGGCCGAGCTGGACGCCCTGGCACCCACCGACTTCCCCACCCGGCGCGCCCAGAGCGCCTACCTGGACTGGGTGTTCCGCCGCGCCGTCGCAGACCTGCCGGCCCACATCACGGTCACCGTGCACCGGAGCACCGTACGGCGGATCGACGGACCGGCCGACGGACCGCAGACCGTCCACCTCGACGGCGCCACCCTCACCGCCGACCACGTAGCCCTCACCCTGGGCCACCTCGACTCCGCCCCGCACCCCCGGTACGCCGACGACGCCGCCTTCGCCGCCCGGCACGGCCGCTTCCACCTGCCGCCCGCCTTCTCCGCCGACGCCGAGGCCGAGTTGGCCCGGATCGCACCCGGCGAGCAGGTGGTGCTGCGCGGCTTCGGCCTGGCCGCCGTCGACCTCCTCGCGATGCTCACCGAGGGGCGCGGCGGCCGCTTCGAGCCCACCGGCGAGGGGCCCGCCCTGCGCTACCTGCCGTCCGGCCGCGAACCGGTGCTGCACCTGGGCTCCCGGCGCGGCGTGCCCTACCACTCCAAGACCGGCTACCGGCTCCAGGGGCCGCCCGCCCCGCTCCCCCGGTACTTCGACGCGGCCGCCGTGGACGCCCTGCTCGCCACCGGCCGGCCGCTCCGACTCCGGGGCGACGTCTGGCCGTTGATGGCCAAGGAGATCGGCTTCGGGCACTACCACGAACTGTTCCACGCCCACCCGGACCGCACCGCGCTGCCCTGGCCCGACTTCCTGGCCCGGTACGACCGGCACGACTGGTACTCACCGGAACTCACCGCTCTGGTCACCGAGGCCGTCCCCGACCCGGCCGACCGGATCGACTTCGAACGGCTCGACCACCCGCTGGCCGGGCTCGAACTCGGCTCCGCCGAGGAGCTCCAGGCCCATCTGCGCGGGTACGTCACCGCCGACGCCGACCGCCGCGCCGACCCGGCGCACAGCGCCGACCTGGGCGCCTTCCTCGCCCTGCTGTCGCTGTTCGGCCAGCTCCCCCGGATCCTGGCCTCCGGCCGGCTCACCGCCCGCTCGGTCGCCGAGGACGTGGACGAGTGGTTCTTCGGCTACTTCAGCTTTCTCGCCTCCGGCCCGCCCGGCTTCCGGCTGCGCCAGCTGCTCGCGCTCTCCGAGGCCGGGGTGGTGCGCTTCCTCGGCGCCGGCGTACGGGTCGAACGGGACGAGGCCACCGGCACCTGGCGGGCCTCCGGCGCCACCGTGCCCGGCCACACCGTCACCGCCACCGCACTGGTCGAGGCCTACCTGCCCAAGCACGCGCTGGCCCGCACCCTCGACCCGGTGCTGGGCGAACTGCACCGCGCCGGACGGGTGTCGGAGGAGGTGGTGAGCGACGAGGAGCACACCCACCGCTCCGGGCTGGTCACCATCGACCCCGCCGACAGCCGACTGATCGACCCGGCCCTGGGCGGCGCCCCGCACCCGCGCCGCACCGCGCTCGGCCCGCACACCAGCCTGCGCGCGGCCGCCGCCTTCGCCCGGCCGCGCACCAACTCGCCGGGCTTCCGGCAGAACGACGCCGCGGCCCGCGCCCTGCTGCGAGCCCTGGCGGCGCTCCCGGCGGCGGTGCTGGCGGCCTGAGGGCCGGGACGGGCAGGACGGGCGGGCGGGACGGGAGCGCGCGCAAGGGCGGGGCGGGCGGGCGGGGCGGGCGCTACGGGCCGAAGGCCTCCTCCACCAGGTCCTCGTCCGAGACGTACGGCGGCGCGGAGACCACCCGCTCCGCGACGCCCTCGGCACCAGTCCCGCGCTCCAGCTCGCGGACCAGCTCCGGAACGGGCTGCCCGACCTCCCGCAGCCGCCGGACCAGTCGCAACGCCCGCTCGCGCTCGAGCTGCGGCCGCCAGGCGCGGGCGACCCGGTGCGGCCAGCGGTGGAACCGGGCCCGCTTCCGGTACTCAGCCAGGTCGGCCCGGGCCCCCATGCAACGCCGGTCGACCGGTCCGTGGACCTCGACCAGTTGGGGCAGCAGCTCCTCCAACTGCTCGGCGGCGCCCTGGAAGTCGCCCCGCCGGGCCCGGCAGGCCGCGAGGTCGGCCCGGGCCCGGAGGACGAACGGCCCCCGCGGTCCCCCGGCGAGCTCCAGCGCGGGCAGGAGTTCGGTCAGCAGGCGGATCGCGGTGACCGTCCAGCCGCTCTCCCGAACCAGCGCGACCAGCTCCCACCGGACCTCCAGTGCGACCGGATCGGCCGCGCCGAGGGCCCGCCCCAGCTCCCCCGCCAGGTCCTGCAACAGTGCGACCGCCGCGGCGGGCCGCTCGGACCTGCCGAGGTACCGGGCGAGGTCCCGGCGGGCGGCGACCACCTCCGGGTCGACCCCGCCGAGCGCCCGCACGGCGGCCTCCACCGCCGGCCTGAGGTGGTGCACGGCCAGTGCGGGCCGCTCGTCCCGTGCCGCCCGTTCGGCCTTCGCCAGCCGGGACCGGACAGCCGCCTCGTCCTCGACGGGCTCGGGCGGCGGGACGGGCTGTCCGCGCCGGGCGGTGCCGGGCACCGGCTGGAGGTAGTGCAGCGCGGGCCGCCCCACCGGCCGGAGCACCGGCTGCTTCGGCTCCCGCGCCTGGACGCGCCGCCGGACCGGCTCGACCAGCTCGACGGGCGGGGTCGCGGGAGCCTGGTCCGCCGCCGCCGTCCGGTCCGCCCCGGTCCGGGTGGCGGCGGGCGCCGGCGGCGGCTCCCGGCCCTCCGCCAGGTCCGCGAGCCGCTGGGCGACCGTCCGGGCGTCGGCCGGCCTGTCCGCCGGCTCCTTCGCCAGCAACTGGGCGAGCAAGTCGGGCAGTCGGCGCGGCAGCCGGTACTTCACCGGATCCACCGGCGGGGGCGGCTCGTTGAGGTGCTGGTACATCAGCACCGGCGTCGAGTCACCGCTGAACGGCCGCTTCCCGGTGAAGAGTTCGACCAGCACGCAGCCCAGCGCGTAGAGGTCCGCCCGGCCGTCCACCCGGCCGCCGTTCCACCGCTCCGGCGCCATGTACGGCGGGCTGCCGATCACCGTTCCGACGGTGGTCAACCCGCTGGCACCGGTGTCCAGTTGGGCGATGCCGAAGTCCAGCACCTTCGGGATGCCGTCCTCGGTGACCATCACGTTGTCCGGCTTGATGTCCCGGTGCACCATGCCCGCGTCGTGCGCGGCCGCCAGGGCCTCACAGATCTGGCGCGCCCAGCGCAGGCCCTGCCGCGGATCCGGCCGGCCCTCCCGGATCACCTGGGTCAGGGTGCGGCCGGTGAGCAGCTCCATCACCAGGTAGGTGACCTGCTGGTCGTCGGACTCGCTGTGGCCGAGGTCGTGCACGGTGACGATGTGCGGGTGCGAGAGGTTGCCCGCCGCCGACGCCTCCCGGGCGAACCGCAGCGCGGCCTTCGCCTGGTCGCCGTCGTCGTGCCGGATGACCTTGACCGCCACCGGCCGCCGCACCCGGGTGTCCTCGGCCCGCCAGACCACCCCGAACCCGCCCTGGCCGAGCTTCTCCCGCAGCTCGTACCGGCCGTCCAGGACCTCACCGACTCGCACATGCCCTCCCCCGTCGGCCGTGTACCCACCGACTCTAGCGGGGGCGTCCGGCGCCACCGCGCCGCCGGCCTCAGCCACCGGCCTCAGGGGCCGAAGATCTCCTCCACCAGGTCCTCGTCCGAGACGTGGTCCGGTGCCTCGAAGACCAGGTCGGCCACGCCCTTGAGGCCGATGCCCCGCTCCAGCGCGGCGACGCAGGCGGCGCCCTCCTGGTCGGTGCCGAAGTCCCACACCCGCAACCGCCGGACCAGCACCAAGGCCTCGATCGGGCTCATCCTCGGCGCCCGGCGGCGGTGGCCGCCGCCCTTGCGGCCGGCCTGGGCGAGCCGCTGCTGGTAGCCGGCCAGGTCCTGCCAGGCCTGGACGGTGCTCGGGTGGTGGTCGCCCAGCGTCCGGGCGAGGTCGGGCAGCAGCGCGTGCAGTTGCACCACCGCGCCCTGGAGGTCGCCCCGGTTGGCCTGGTGGACGGCGAGGTCGTGCCGGCCCTTCAGGACCCGGCTGTCCTGGGGGCCCCAGGCCGCGGTCAGGTCCGGCAGCAGTTCGCGCAGCAGTCGGATCGCGGTGACGGCCGAGCCGCTCTCGCCGATGCACCAGGTGAGGTGGTAGCGGGCGCCCAGGGTGTCCGGATCGGTCGGGCCGAGCGTGGCGCGCATGTCGGCCACGACACTGGTCAGCAGCCGGATCGCGCCGTCCAGGTCCCCGGTCCGACTGAGGTACCAGGTGAAGTCCCGCCAGGCGCCCAGGGTGTCCCGGTCGCCCGCGCCGAGCGCGGTGACGCTCTCCTGGGCGATCGTCTGCAGCAGGATCGCCGACTCGCCCGCCGTCGCGGCCCGGTACGCGGCCGAGCGGCGCGCGCGCAGCCCGTCCCGCACGGCGTCCCCGGCCGCCCCGGCGGCGATCACCGGCGGGGTGGTCAGCGGGGACAGCACGGGAGCCGAGGGCGGGACGGGCTGCGCAGGCGGCGCGACCGGTGCGGGAACGACGGGCGGCGCCACCGGAGCGGGCGGCACCACAGGCACCACAGGCACTACCGGCACCACCGGTGCCACTGGTGCCACCGCGACAACAGCAGCCGGAGCACCGGAGCCGCCCGCAGCCGCCCGGTCCACCATCGTCGGCTCCGCCGCCACCGCCCCCGCCCCGCCGCCCGGCCACCCGGCCAGCTCGGCGAGCCGCCGCTCGACCGTACGGGCGTCGGCCGGCCGCTCCGCCGGCTCCTTCGCCAGCAGCTCCGCGACCAGCCCGGCCACCTGCGGCGGCAGCCCGAACTGCGCCGGATCCAGCGCCGGCGGCGGCTCGTTGAGGTGCTGGTACATCAGCACCGGCGTCGAGTCACCGCTGAACGGCCGCGCCCCGGTGAAGAGTTCGACCAGCACGCAGCCCAGCGCGTACAGGTCCGCCCGGCCGTCCACCCGGCCGCCGGTCCACCGCTCCGGCGCCATGTAGGCGGGGCTGCCGACGATCGTCCCGGTGGTGGTCAGCCCACCGGCGCCGGTGTCCAGCTGGGCGATGCCGAAGTCCAGCACCTTCAGGTGCCCGGCGTCGGTGACCATCACGTTGTCCGGCTTGATGTCCCGGTGCACCATGCCGGCGTCGTGCGCGGCCGCCAGGGCCCCGCAGATCTCCCGCCCCCAGCGCAGGCTGAGCGCGGGGTCGGGCAGGCCGGCCCGGAGCACCTCGGTCAGGGTGCGGCCGGTGAGCAGCTCCATCACCAGGAAGGTGACCTCCTGGTCGCCGAGTTCGCTCTGCCCCAGGTCGTGCACGGTCACGATGTGCGGGTGCGAGAGGTTCCCGGCCGCGCAGGCCTCCCGGACGAAGCGCAGCGCGGCCTTCGCCTGGTCGCCGCCGTGGTGCCCGATGACCTTGACCGCCACCGGCCGCCGCATCCGGGTGTCCTGGGCCCGCCACACCACCCCGAATCCGCCCTGACCGAGCTTCTCCTGCAGCTCGTACCGACCGTCCAGGACGTCTCCGACTCGCACGCGCCCCTCCCCCTCCCGTTGTGACGCCCAGACTCTACCGACGGCCCTCCCTCTCGACGACCGACGGCCCTCCCCACCTGATGGCCCAGGTGGAAGGATGGGCGGAGAGCCCGCAACGGTGCGACGGCTCGCAGCAGCACAGCCCCGAGGAGCGCAGTCATGGCCAAGCAGGCCCCGCAGAGCGACCCGGTGCAGGACGCCCCCGAGGTGTCCGCACCCCAGCACGCGGCCGCCGGCCTGCCCGCCGTCGGTCACAGCCTGCGGATGGCCGCCGAGCAGATGGGCGCCCGGCGCACCCTCGCCACCCTGCTCAAGGTCAACCAGCCGGACGGCTTCGACTGCCCCGGCTGCGCCTGGCCCGAGCCGGACAAGACCCACACCGCCGAGTTCTGCGAGAACGGCGCCAAGGCCGTCGCCGAGGAGGCCACCGAGCGCCGGATCCGGGCCGAGTTCTTCGCCGCCCACCCGGTCGCCGACCTGGCCGACCGCTCCGGCTACTGGCTGGGCCAGCAGGGCCGGCTCACCCAGCCGATGCTGCTGGACGAGGGCGCCACCCACTACACCCCGGTCTCCTGGGACGACGCCTTCGCGCTGATCGCCGAGGAGCTGCGCGCCCTGGACACCCCGGACGGCGCCGCCTTCTACACCTCCGGCCGCACCAGCAACGAGGCCGCGTTCGCGTACCAGCTGTTCGCCCGCCGGCTCGGCACCAACAACCTGCCGGACTGCTCCAACATGTGCCACGAGTCGTCCGGTTCGGCGCTCACCGAGACGCTCGGCGTCGGCAAGGGCAGCGTCAGCCTCAAGGACCTCTACCAGGCCGACCTGATCATCGTGGCCGGCCAGAACCCGGGCACCAACCACCCCCGGATGCTCTCCGCGCTGGAGCGCGCCAAGCGGGCCGGTGCCACCGTCGTGAGCGTCAACCCGCTGCCGGAGGCGGGCCTGGAGCGGTTCAAGAACCCGCAGAACGCCCGCGGCCTGGTCGGCCCCGGCACCAAGCTGACCGACCTGTTCCTGCAGATCCGCCTCGGCGGGGACTTGGCGCTGTTCCGCGCGCTCAACCGGATCATCCTGGAGCGGGACGGCGTCGACCGCGCCTTCGTCGCCGAGCACTGCCACGGCTTCGAGGAGTTCGAGGAGCAGGCCGGGAAGACGGACCGGGACGAGGTGCTGGCCGCGACCGGCCTGCCCTGGGAGCAGATCGAGGAGCTCGGCCGGCTGGTACTGGCCTCGAAGAAGATCATCGTCTGCTGGGCGATGGGCCTCACCCAGCACAAGCACGCCGTGCCGACCATCCGCGAGGTGGTCAACTTCCTGCTGCTGCGCGGCAACGTCGGCCGCCCCGGCGCCGGGGTGTGCCCGGTGCGCGGGCACAGCAACGTCCAGGGCGACCGCACCATGGGCATCTTCGAGCGGCCGTCGACGGCGTTCCTCGACGCGCTGGGCCGGGAGTTCGGCTTCGAGCCGCCGCGCGAGCACGGCCTCGACTCGGTCGACACCATCCGGGCGATGCGCGACGGCAAGGTCAAGGTGTTCTTCGCGATGGGCGGCAACTTCGTCGCCGCGACGCCGGACACCGAGGTCACCGAGGCCGCGATGCGCCGCTGCCGGCTGACCGTGCACGTCTCCACCAAGCTCAACCGCTCGCACGTGGTCACCGGCGCCCGCGCCCTGATCCTGCCCACCCTCGGACGCACCGACCGGGACGTCACCACGGCCGGCGCCCAGTTCGTCAGCGTCGAGGACTCGATGGGCCAGGTCCACTCCTCCCGCGGCGGCCTGCGCCCGCCGGCCCCCGGCCTGCTCTCCGAGACCGCGATCGTCTGCCGCCTCGCCCGGAGCGTCCTCGGCCCGCAGGACACCGTGCCGTGGGAGGACTTCGCGACCGACTACGACACCCTGCGCGCCCGGATCGCCCGGGTCGTGCCGGGCTTCGAGGACTTCAACGAGAAGGTCCGCCGCCCCGGCGGCTTCACCCTCCCGCACGGCCCTCGCGACACCCGGACCTTCCCCACCGCCACCGGGAAGGCCAACTTCACGGTCAACCCGCTGACCGCCCCGGAGGTCCCGCCGGGCCGCCTGCTGCTGCAGACCCTGCGCTCCCACGACCAGTACAACACCACGATCTACGGCCTGGACGACCGCTACCGCGGCATCAAGGGCGGCCGCCGGGTCGTCCTGGTCAACCCGGCCGACGCCGCCGAGCTCGACCTCGTCGAGGGCCGGTACGTCGACCTGGTCAGCGAGTGGACGGACGGCACCGAGCGCCGTGCCCCGCACTTCCGCGTCGTGCACTACCCGGTCGCCCGGGGCGGCGCGGCGGCCTACTACCCCGAGACCAACGTGCTGGTGCCGCTCGACTCCACCGCGGACATCAGCAACACCCCCACCTCCAAGGCCGTCGTGGTCCGCTTCGAACCCGACAGCGGCGCCGCCGGGTAGCGAGGCGCCCCCGGACGGCACGGAGGCCGCCCCACGTCCGGTGACGTGGGGCGGCCTCTCCCGGTGGGTGCCGGGTCAGTGCAGCAGGCCGCCCAGGCCCAGCGGCAGCGTGGCCGTGGGGCTGCCCGGCGCGGAGGCGCCGGACGAGCCGGTGGCGCCCGGGGTGCCCGTACCGCTCGGGGTCGGGGTACCGGTTCCGGTCGGGGTCTGGGTGGGCTTGTCGCTCGGCGTCTGCGTCGGCGTACCGGTCGGGGTCTGCGTCGGCGTGCCGGTGGGCGTCCCGGTCGGCGTGCCCGGGTCGGTCGGCGTCGGCGTGCCGGTGCCGGTGGGCGTCCCGGTCGGGGTGCCGGTGCCGCCCGGGGCGGGCGTGGCCGGGGTGCCGCCGGGGGCCGGCGGGGCCGGGGTCTGGTTGGCCGGGCTGGGCGCGATCGGGGTGACGGAGTCCCAGCCCTTGGGCAGGTCCGGCACCTTCCAGGCGCCGCCGGCGTCGTCGGCCGCGCCGTCCGGGTCGGGCCGGACGGCGCCGAGGATCGCCATCGAGCCGATCGGCGAGACCTTGATGAAGGCCCCCGGCCGCGGCGCCTGGACGATCAGTCCGCCGCCGATGTACATCGCGACGTGCGAGGCGTCCTGGAAGTAGACGACCAGGTCGCCGGGCCGCAGCTGGTTGAGCGGCACGTGCTGGAGCTGCGCCCACTGCTCCTGGCTGGTGCGCGGGATCGCCTTCCCGGCGTGCAGCCAGGCCTGCGAGGTGAGGCCGGAGCAGTCGTAGGAGTCCGGGCCGGTGCCGCCCCACAGGTACGGCTTGCCGATCTGGGCGAGCGCGAAGGCGACGGCGCCGCGACCGGTCAGCGAGGGGGTGCGCTCGCCCTTGCCGAGGGCACCGGAGGCGAGGAAGGCGAGCTGGGCCTCGTCGGCCTTGGCCTTCTCCAGCTGTTCGAGTTCGGTGCGCTGCGCACCGGTGAGCGAGGAGACCAGCTGTTCGACCGAGGCGAGGTCGGCCGCGACCTTGGCCTTGGCGGCGTCCTGCTGGACGACCAGCGCCCGGGAGGCCTTGAGGGCCTCCTCGGTCTGCTTCTTCAGGCCGTCGAGCGACTCCCGGTCGGCCTTCAGCTTGTCCAGGAACTCGGACTGCGAGCGGCTGGCCGCGGCCAGCAGTTCGGCGATGGTGACGGCCTCGTACGGGTCCTTGGAGAGCAGGAGCTCGGCGTAGGCGGAGGAGGCGCCGTTGCGGTACTGGGCGGCGGCGAGCTGGGAGGCGATGTCCGTCCCGGCGTCGACCTGCTTCTGCTGCCGGTCGAGCCGGCCCTGGAGGTCGGTGAGCGCGGTCTGCTGCTCGGCGACCTTGGCGACCGTGCCGTTGTACTGCTCGGTGGCGGCCTCGGCGCTCTGGTAGAGCCCGTGCAGCTGGTCGAGCAGCGGGCCGAGGGTGGCCTTGGCCGCGGCGAGCGGGTCGGTTCCGGGGGCGGCGGCGATGCCGGCGCCCGGGTCGGGTGCGGCGTAGGCGGCCTGGGTGGCGACCGGCAGTGCGAGCGCGGCGGCCGCGAGGACGGCCCCGCACCTCAGGGCCGCCCGCACCCAGGGGCGTACTCCTGATCTCTCCGTGCGCTCTCCAGCCCCGCCCATGGGTGGTCCTCCCCGCCCTTGCCCTTGCCCTGCCCGGTGGCGCCGTCCGCGGGCTCCCCCGGGGACGATCCCGCAGATCCTCCCACGGGTTACTCGGCGGAAACAGAGCGCACGCGGACCAGGAGGTTAATTCTCGATTGAACTGTCGACCGGAGCGGCATCTGTGAGACAGCTCTCAGCAAACGGGGACGAACCAGGATGTTCTCCGCTAATGTCCAGCTCAGCGCGGTCCAGGTCACCCCTCCGAAAGCTCCCGGCCATCGGTGGGCCACCAACGGAACCACGATTCCCGGCTCAGTTCACCTTCCGTTTACCAAACAGACCTACGGTCGCGACGTCACCAACGTCCGTGCGACAACTACGACGATTGTTTGGGTATGGAACACATCTCGTTCCTGGTAGCCGTTGTGATCATCACAGCGCTCGCCTTCGACTTCACCAACGGGTTCCACGACACCGCGAACGCGTCCGCCACCGCGATCGCGACCGGGGCCCTTCGTCCGAAGGTCGCGGTCACCATCGCGGCCCTGCTGAACTTCGCAGGCGCGTTCCTGTCGGTGAAGGTCGCCACCACCATCTCCGGCGGCATCGTCAACGAGAAGGCCGGCATCCACCCCGAGGTGATCTTCGCCGCCCTGGCCGGCGCGATCCTCTGGAACCTGCTGACCTGGCTGCGCGGCCTGCCGTCCAGCTCCTCGCACGCGCTGTACGGCGGCCTGATCGGCGCCACGATCGTCGGCGTCGGCATGAACGGCGTCAACTTCGACACCGTGATCACCAAGATCATCATCCCGGCGGTCGCCTCCCCCCTGGTCGCCGGCCTCGCCTCCTGGGGCGCCACCAAGCTGGCCTACGCGATCACCCGCAAGGGCAACGGCGCGGCCACCGACAAGGGCTTCAAGACCGGCCAGATCTTCTCCTCCTCGCTGATCTCGCTGGCGCACGGCACCAACGACGCCCAGAAGACGATGGGCATCATCACCCTGACCCTGGTCTCGGTCGGCGCCCTGCCGCACGGCGCGCTGCCCCCCACCTGGGTGATCGTCTCGGCGGGCGCCGCGATCGCGCTCGGCACCTACATGGGCGGCTGGCGGATCATCCGCTCGATGGGCAAGGGCCTGGCGGACATCAAGCCGCTGCAGGGCTTCGCCTCCGAGTCGGCCGTCTCGACGGTCATCCTGACCTCCTCGCACATGGGCTTCGGCCTCTCCACCACCCAGGTCTGCACCGGCGGCATCATGGGCGCCGGCCTCGGCGGCCCGAAGCCGGAGCTGCGCTGGAGCCTGGTCCGCCGCATGGTCTACACCTGGGGCCTGACCCTGCCGGCCGCCGGCCTGGTCTCCGGCGGAGCGGCCGTGCTGGCCCGCCAGGGCAGCTGGGGCGTCGCCGTGGTCGGCGCCGTACTGGTGGCCGGTTCGGCCACGATGTGGATGATCTCCCGCCGCCAGCCGGTCAGCGCGGACAACGTCAACGACGTCCCCGAGGTCACCCCCGTCGAGGTCACCACCACCCCGGCCACCGCCGCCCCCACCCCCGCCTCGACCACGGTCGCGGCCTGAGCGCCGCAGGCTGAGGAGTCCTCACCATGCACATCAAGTGGAACGCCCTGGCCCAGACCGCCGGCATCAGCTTCGGCGTCACCGTCGCCGTGGTGGCCGTCTTCGCCCTCGGCATCCTGGCGCTGTCCCGCCGGGAGGCCGCGCTGAGCTCCCGCGAGGCGGGCGGCCGGGCGACCGGCGGCGGCAGGCCCGCCCTGCTGGCCGGCGCGTACGCCTGCTTCGCGCTCTGCGCCTGCGCCGTGGTCTACGGACTGGTGCTGATCGCCGCGCCGTAAGGCGTGGCGGCACCCGCGCCGTAGCAGCACCCGCGCCGTACCGGCGCCCGAACAACGCCGACGGCCGGGGAGAGTTCGACTCTCCCCGGCCCGTCGGCATTCGCACCCGCGCGTTCCCCGTCGCCGGTCAGCCCTCCTGGGTGGTCCTCAGCGCGGTCTCCCGGATGAACAGCACGGTGACGAAGGCCAGCGCCGCGAAGGGCGCGGCCCAGAGGAAGACGGTGCCGACGCCGTGGCCGAAGGCGTCGGTCACCAGCGGCAGGATGGGGGCCGGCAGCTTCGCCAGGTCCGGGATGCCGCCGCCGGCCGCCGCGTGCCCGGCCGGGATGTGCGCCGCGGCCAGGTTCTCGGTCAGGTAGTGGCCGACCTTGTTGGTCATCAGCGCGCCCAGCGCGGAGACGCCCATCGCGCCGCCCATGGTGCGGAAGAAGGTGACCACGGAGCTGGCGGCGCCGAGCTCGTGCCGGGGCACCGTGTTCTGCACCGCGAGCACCAGGTTCTGGCTGGTCAGGCCGAGGCCGATGCCGGTGAGCGCCATGTAGAGCGAGAGCAGCCCGTAGCCGGTGTCGACCCGGACGGTGCCGAGCAGGCCGAAGCCGATCGCGAGCAGCGCGGTACCGGTGACCAGGTAGGCCTTCCACTTGCCGTACTTGGTGATCAGCCGGCCGGCCACGGTGGAGGAGGCCGCCAGGCCGAGGATCATCGGCAGGGTCATCAGGCCGGCCATCGTCGGGGACTTGTCCCGGGCGAGCTGGAAGTACTGGCTGAGGAAGGTGGTCGCGCCGTACATCCCGACGCCGACCAGCACGCTGGCGATCGCGGCCAGGGTGACGGTGCGGTACTTGAACAGCGACGGCGGGATGATCGGCTCGGCGGCGCGGCGTTCGACCACGACGGCCAGCGCGGCCAGCAGCAGGCCGCCGCCGACCATCGCCGCGGTCTGCCAGGACAGCCAGGCGTAGTCGGTGCCGGCCAGGGTGATCCAGATCATCAGCAGGCTGACGGCGCCGGTGATGACCAGCGCGCCGAGGTAGTCGATCTTCACCGAGCGCTTGACCACCGGCAGCTTGAGGGTGCGCTGCACCACCAGGATCGCGGCCAGCGCGAACGGGATGCCGACGTAGAAGCACCAGCGCCAGCCGAGCCAGGAGGTGTCGACGATGACGCCGCCGATCAGCGGGCCGCCGATGGTGGCGAGGGCGAACACGGCGCCGAAGTAGCCGCTGTACCGGCCGCGCTCACGCGGCGGGACCATCGCGGCCAGGCAGATCTGGCCGAGCGCGACCACGCCGCCGGCGCCGATGCCCTGAAGGGCGCGGCAGGCGATCAGCTCGCCGGTGTTCTGCGAGAGGCCGGCCAGCGCCGAGGTGGCGATGTAGATCAGCAGGGCTATCTGGAGCAGCAGCTTCTTGCTCGCCAGGTCGGAGAGCTTGCCCCAGATCGGGGTGGAGGCGGTCAGCGTGAGCAGGGCCGCGGTGATCACCCAGGTGTAGGCGGACTGGCCGCCGTGCAGGTCGGTGAGGATGTGCGGCAGGGCGTTGGAGACGACGGTCGAGGAGAGCACGGCCACGAACAGGCCGAGCAGCAGGCCGGACAGTGCCTCCATCACCTGCCGGTGGGTCATCGGACGGTCGTCGACGGCGGCGGCGGCGGTGCCGGTCGAGGCCTGGGTGGTCGCGGTCATCTGGGTCCTTCGGCGAGGCGGGCGGAGTGGGGGCGCGGTGGGCGGGGGTGCGCGGGCACGCGAGGGCACGCGCGCATGAAATTTTGTTGCCTTAAGCAACCATACGACCGATGGTTGACTAAGGCAACTTTCTTCAAGCTCCAGTAAAGTCCGCGCCAGGACCGGCCGTTCACTCCGCGGGCGGCTCCCCCAGCACCTCGTTGAACCGGTGCAGCAGCTCGGCGAAGCGCTCCACGTCCTCGCTCGGCCAGTCGGCCATCACCTCGCGCACCCGCCGCATCCGGACGTCCCGGGCGGACCCGTAGCGCCGCCGCCCGTCCTCGGTCAGCGAGACCAGCGCCGCCCGGCGGTCCAGCGGGTCCGCCTCCCGGGCGACCAGGCCGAGCTCCTCCAGCGCGCGGATCTGCCGGCTCACCGTCGCCTTGCCGACCGCGAAGTGCACGCCGACGTCCGTCACCCGCACCCGCCCGGCCTGCTCGATGTAACCGAGCATGCTGTACGCCATGCCGTCCAGCTCGGGGTGCACCCGGCGTGAGAGTTCCGCCACTCTGGCGCGGCCCCGCCGGAACATCAGCCCGACCTCGCGCTCCACCGCCACCAGGCGTTCCTCGTCCGTCACGGCGCCAGTATCGCCCAGCGGCAGTGGCCGAGAACCGGCGCGTGAGGTAGGACAAGCTAGTTAGTTCATGGTATTAAGTATCCGTTTTCCGCCGATACGCAAGGAGATGTGGATGACCGCCCCGGGGCAGGGATTCGTCGCCGAATTGAAGGGCGCGGTCACGCCGCGTGCGGCACTGCTGGTGATCGGCGTGCTGCTGCTGCAGCTCGGCTTCATCACCTCGTACGTCGGGGCGCTGCACCACCCGACCCCGCACAAGCTGTCGGTCGCGGTGGTCGCCCCGCCGCAGCTCACGCCCAAGCTGGTCCAGGCCCTGGAGTCGGTGCCGGACGACGCGGTCAAGCCGGTCACCGCGCCGGACGCCGAGACGGCGACCCAGCAGATCAAGGACCAGAAGATCTACGCCGCGCTGGTGGTGAACCCGACCGGCACCGAGGACACCCTGCTGACCGGCGGCGCCCGCGGCACCTCCGCGGCCAAGGCCGCCGAGAGCATCACCACCGCGCTGGACAAGGCCCAGGGCCGCACCGTCAAGGTCGTGGACGTCGTGCCGCTGGCCAAGGGCGACACCAACGGCCTCACCGCCTTCTACCTGGTCATCGGCTGGTGCGTCGGCGGCTACCTGGTCGCCTCCATCCTCGGCATCAGCGCCGGCTCCAAGCCGGCCAACGTCCACCGCCTGCTGATCCGCCTCGGCGTCCTGGCGCTGTACTCGGTCGGCGCCGGCCTCGGCGGCACGATCATCGCCGGACCGGTGCTGGACGCGATGCCCGGCTCGATCCTGGCCCTGACCGCCATCGGCGCCCTGGTGGTGTTCACGGTCGGCGCCTTCACCATGGCGCTGCAGTGCCTGTTCGGCATCATCGGCATCGGCCTCGCGGTGCTGGTCTTCGTGGTGCTCGGCAACCCGAGCGCCGGCGGCGTCTACCCGGCCCCGATGATGCCGCCGTTCTGGCGGGCGATCGGCTCGCTGATCCCGAACGGCGCCGGCACCAGCGCCACCAAGTCGATCGCCTACTTCGGCTCCACCAACCTGGGCATGCCGATCCTGGTCCTGGTGGTCTGGGCGGTGGTCGGCGTCGGCGTCGCCTTCCTGGCCGTCCTGCGCGGCCCGCGCGAGGCCGACCGCGAGCTCGCCGCCGAGGCCCCCGCCGCGGACTGAGCCACCCGCAGCACCGAACGGGCCCCGGCCAGCACGGCCGGGGCCCGTTCGCGTTCCGAAGGGGTACGGGACGGGGTCAGGACAGGCCCTGGCCGCCCGCGAGCCGCCCCGGGTCGGCGACGATCGCGCGCACCACGCCCACCGCCGCGCCCAGCAGCGGCCCGCGCCGACCGAACCGGGAGACCCTCAGCCGGTCCTCCACCCAGGGCCGCACCGTCACCCGGGCGGCCAGCTCGTGCCGCATCGCCGGCAGCAGCCAGGGCGCCAGCCGGGCGTAGCCGCCGCCCAGCACCACCTCGGCCGGGTCCAGCAGGTTGACCGCCCCGGCGGCGGCGATGCCGAGCGCCGAACCGGCCCCGGCCAGCGCCGCCCGGGCCGGCTCGTCCCCGGCGCCGGCGCGTTCGGCGAGCAGCGTCACCCAGTCGCCGCGCGCCCCGGCCAGCCCGGCCGCGCGCAGCACCGCCTCCTCGCCCGCGTACTGCTCCAGGCAGCCGTGCGCACCGCAGGCGCAGCGCCGCCCCTCCGGGTGGACGGGCACGTGGCCCAGCTCGCCCGCGTAGCCGCGCGCACCGCGCAGCAGCCGGCCGTCGACCACGACGGCCGCGCCGACGCCGGCCTCGGCGGAGACGTACAGGAAGTCCTCCGGGGCCTCGCCCAGCCACCGTTCGGCGAGTCCGCCGAGGTTGGCCTCGTTGTCCGCCTCGACCGGCAGCTCGGCCAGGCCGTCCCCCACCAGGCGCAACGCCGGGCGCAGTTCGGGGCCCAGCGGGACGTTCCGCCAGCCGAGGTTGGCGGCCCGCTGGAGCACCCCGCCGCTGCCGACCAGCCCGGGCACGGCCAGGGTCAGCCCGGCCGGGCGCAGGCCCGACTCGACGACGGCCGAGCGCACCAGGTGGGCCAGGTCGGCCATGACGGCGGCGGGTTCCCGGCCGCGGTTGGCGCTCTCCTGGCGCCGCCAGGCGCGGACCTCGCCACGCAGGTCGACCACGCAGACGCCGAGGTGGCGGACCCCGATCTCGGCGCCGAGGCCGCCGGGCCCGAGCGGGTTGAGCCCGAGCGCGGTGCCGGGGCGGCCGACCTTGCCGCTGGGGGCGGCCGGGCCCTCCTCGACGACCAGGCCGGCCGTGATCAGCTGTTCGGCGAGCGAGGAGACCGCGGCCCGGGTCAGCCCGGTCCCGGCGGCCACCTCGGCGCGCGAGCGGGGGCCGCGGGCGATCAGGCCGAGCACCAGGGCCAGGTTGGCCCGGCGCATCCCCTGCTGGCTGGCGGGCCCGGTCCGGACGCCGTCCGGCTCCCCGCGCATAACTCTCACCTCACGGTCTTTCCGGCACATCCCGTGGCATCTCGGGTGCAGCGTAACCGGGTTCCGGCCCGGTGTGCGCCCGGGCGGCGGGGCTGGTGAAGACCCAGCGCCGCATCGCCCAGAAGCGGAAGAGCATGGCGACGAAGGTGCCCACGACCATCCCGCTGAGGAAGTCGGCGACCTCCTGCTGGAACGGGCCGATGTACGGCTCACGCAGGTCGAAGGCGTACCGGGAGAGCGCCAACGGGATGACGTTGACGCCGATCGCCACCGCGCTGACCAGGAAGAACAGCAGCGCCTCCGGTCGGCGCCCGTCCGTCCGGAAGGCCCAGCGGCGGTTGAGCAGGTAGGAGACGACGGTGGCGATCACCGTGGCCACCGTGAGGGCCGCCACCGGCGCGTGCGCCAGGACGGTGAACTTGAGCTCGACGTCGATCACCGTGGTGAGGGCGAAGCAGCCGCTGCCGACCACCAGGAACTTCACCAGCCGGCGGTGCCGCACCAGGAACGGCCGCAGCCGCGCCGGCACCCGGGCCAGGACGCGCTGCGTGGGGGACGGCATCTCCGCAGTGTGGCACGCCGCGGGCCGGTCCGGCGGATCCGCCGGACCGGCCCGCGGCCGCCCCCGTCGACCGCGTCAGGCCGCGGCGACCAGTACCCCGGCCGGCTCCAGGGCCAGCTTGAGCACCTCCCGCACATCGGCCACCGGGTGGACGGTGAGCCGCTCCAGCACCTCGGCCGGGACGTCGTCCAGGTCGGCCTCGTTGCGCTTGGGGATGATCACCGTGGTGATGCCCGCCCGGTCGGCGGCGAGCAGCTTCTGCTTCACCCCGCCGATCGGCAGCACCCGCCCGGTCAGCGACACCTCGCCCGTCATCGCCACGTCGGTGCGCACCCTGCGGCCGGAGAGCAGCGAGGCCAGCGCCGTGGTCATGGTGATGCCGGCGCTCGGCCCGTCCTTGGGGACGGCCCCGGCCGGGACGTGCAGGTGCACGCCGCGGTCGCGCAGCGAGGTGACCGGCAGCTCCAGCTCGGCGCCGCGCGAGCGGAGGAAGGAGAGCGCGATGTGCGCGGACTCCTTCATCACGTCGCCCAGCTGCCCGGTCAGGGTCAGTCCGGTGCCGCCGGTCTCGGCGTCGGCCAGCGAGGCCTCGATGTAGAGGACGTCGCCGCCGGCGCCGGTGACGGCGAGGCCGGTCGCCACGCCGGGGACGGCGGTGCGCCGCTCGGCGGGCGCCTGGGCGGCCTCCGGCACGTGGTGCGGGCGGCCGATCAGGGCGCGCAGGTCCTCCGCGCCGATCGCGGCGGGCAGTTCGCGCTCGCCGAGCTCGGCCTGTGCGGCGATCTTGCGCAGCACCCGGGCGATCGAGCGCTCCAGGGTGCGCACGCCCGCCTCCCGGGTGTACTCCCCGGCCAGCCGGCGCAGCGCCTCCTCCTCGACGCTGACCTGCCCGTCGCCCAGGCCGGCCCTCTCCAGCTGTCGCGGGAGCAGGTGGTCGCGGGCGATGACGACCTTCTCGTCCTCGGTGTAGCCGTCCAGCCGGACCAGCTCCATCCGGTCGAGCAGCGGCTCGGGGATGGCCTCCAGCACGTTGGCGGTGGCGAGGAAGACGACGTCGGAGAGGTCGAGCTCGACCTCCAGGTAGTGGTCCCGGAAGGTGTGGTTCTGGGCCGGGTCCAGCACCTCCAGCAGCGCGGCGGCCGGGTCGCCCCGGTAGTCGGAGCCGACCTTGTCGATCTCGTCGAGCAGGACGACCGGGTTCATCGAACCGGCCTCCTTGATCGCCCGCACCAGGCGGCCGGGCAGCGCGCCGACGTAGGTGCGCCGGTGGCCGCGGATCTCCGCCTCGTCCCGGACGCCGCCGAGCGCGACCCGGACGAACGTGCGGCCCATCGCGCGGGCCACGCTCTCGCCGAGCGAGGTCTTGCCGACGCCGGGCGGCCCGACCAGGGCCAGCACCGCGCCTCCGCGACGGCCGCCGATCAGGCCGAGCCCCTGGTCGGCCCGGCGCTTGCGGACGGCCAGGTACTCGACGATCCGCTCCTTGACGTCGGCCAGGCCGGCGTGGTCGGCGTCGAGCACGGCGCGGGCGCCGGCGATGTCGTACGCGTCCTCGGTGCGCTCGTTCCAGGGCAGCTCCAGAACGGTGTCCAGCCAGGTGCGGATCCAGGAGCCCTCGGGCGACTGGTCGGAGGAGCGCTCCAGCTTGTCGACCTCCTTGAGCGCGGCCTCGCGGACCTTCTCGGGCAGGTCGGCGGCCTCGACCCGGGCGCGGTAGTCGCCCTCCTCGTCGGCCGGGTCGCCGTTCAGCTCGGCCAGCTCCTTGCGGACGGCCTCCAGCTGGCGGCGGAGCAGGAACTCCTTCTGCTGCTTGGCCACGCCCTCCTCGACGTCCTTGCGGATGGTGTCGTTGACCTCCTCCTCCGCGAGGTGGTCGCGCAGCAGGGTGAGCGCGTACTCCAGACGGGCGACCTGGTCGGCCTCCAGCAGCACCTTGAGCTTCTGCTCGGCGGTGGCGAAGGGCGCGTAGCCGATGTTGTCGGCGAGTTCGCCGACGTCCTCGATCTGGGCCACCCGGTCGACGATCTGCCAGGCGCCGCGCTTGCGCAGCCACTGGGTGGACAGCGCCTTGTACTCCTTGACCAGCTCGGCGGCCCGCCCGGCCACCGGCGTGCCGACCGAGGACTCCTTGAACGGCGTGGTCTCCACCCAGAGGGCGGCGCCGGGGCCGGTGGTGCCGACCCCGATCCGGACCCGGCGCACGGCGCGCACCAGCGCCACCGGCTGGCCGACGGTATGGGGGGCGTCGGCCAGCCGGCCGACCTGTTCCACGGTGGCCAGCGTGCCGGCCGCCGCGTACGAGCCGTCCACCCGCGGGACCAGCAGGACCTGGGGCTTGCCGGAGCCGGTGGCCGCGGCGCGGGCGGCCTCGACCGCGGCGCGCACCTCGGTGTCCTTGAGGTCCAGCGGGACGACCATGCCCGGGAGCACGACCTCGTCGTCGAGGGGCAGCACGGGCAGGGTGAGCGGTGTGGACGTCGATGCCATGATCTCTCCCCGGTCAGTGAACTTGAGTCGACCTGACTAAGGATTTGCAAGCGCGGGATGTTCCCGACCTCTTGTTCGCTGTGAGCGAACGGGCCTGTCACCGGAACGGCCGGAGGGAGGGGGCGTCAAAAGAGAGCGGAAAGAACGCCCCAAGAACACCCGGGCGCCGGCACGTCAGGGCGTCAGGAGTCAGGGGTCAGGAGCCAGGAGTCAGGGCGCGGTGGACGGCCGGACCCCGGCCCGCACCGCCGAGGCGGCGGCGGAGCCGACCGCCAGGGCCCGCGCCGCACGGAGCCGCGGCCCGGGCGGGCGCCGCTCGATCCGGCCCAGCCAGCGCCACAGCGCCATCCCGGTGAGCAGCGCGGCCGGGTGGCCGACCGCCGTGACCAGGTCCTTCTGGGTGGCGATCTGCTGGGCGAGCATCAGCCCGACGCCGGCCAGCGCCACCACCCGCGCGCGCTGCGGCAGGGCGCCCGCCGCCGCGCCCAGGCAGGCGAGCACGCCGTAGCTGACCCCGATGTCCAACTGGTCCATCGCCGCCGGCGCCAACCGCCCGACCTCCACCGCGGTGATCACCACACCCTGGGAGAGCAGCGTGGCCGCGACGTGCCCGGCGGCGAACACCGCCGCCGCCCGGGCCGGGCCGACCCTGCGCTCCAGCGGCGCCAGGGTGAGGGCGAAACCCCACAGGTAGGGCAGCCACGATCCCCCGGCCACCCAGAACCCGCTGAGCACCAGGGCGCGCAGGGGGTGCTGGAGCAGGTTGTGGCCGTCCGAGCTGGAGGCCGCTTGCAAGCGCTGGACGAGTTCCGGATCGGCGATCCGGGCGAAGGTCGAGGTGACTCCGACGACCGCGAGATATCCGATCGTGAAGGGAGTGCGCCGAGGTGTCGGCACGCGTTCCAGCAGCCATTCCAGGGCGCCGCCGCGCGGCCCGTACCGGAGCATTCCGTACCGCGCCGCCGAAGGCGCGCGCCCGCCGGCATCCCACCGCAGTCCAGCCATGACGCCTCCGCTCCACCCCCGCAGCCGCCGGTGCCCGGAGGCGCCCGACCCACCGGCGCGGAGGCCGGAATCCGCGCTGCGGGGCGTTGTCGCGGCCACGCTACGTCGAGGTTCTGAGAGGCACCTGAGAAAAGCCCGTGAAGGCCGTCGACGCCGGGACCGGCCGGATTCCCGGCATTGGTCCAGACCTTCTCCCGATTAACGCGTCAGTAGGGCCTCTGACCGGCGACTTGGCGTCAACTGGACTGCATACGTACCGTTACGCAGTGAAAATTCGCCGGGTAAGGTATCGGCCCGTGCCCACTCGTGCGGTGGGCCCGAGGGCGGCCGGACAGCCGGCCCAGCGGGCCGGAAACGTCCGGTCCGCCTGCCGGGAGGCATCCGCTGTCCGTACGCTGCGAAGTGCGTGGGAGGAGTGGACGGAAGACCATCCGTCCTCCACTCCCGGGCGTATCAAACGGGACGGCGGACCCGGCACAGTCCACGACGGAACAAGACTACGAGCGGAGCCCCGCCATCCCCACAGGTGGCCGGCCCGCAGCCCTGGGGGCGGTGGCGTGACCGTGACAGAAATTCAGCAGGACAACCCCAACACCGGCGGCACTGTGAGCAGCCAGCGCAGAGTGCTGGTGGTGGAGGACGAACCCACGATCGCCGAGTCGATCGCGGCCCGACTGGGCGCGGAGGGCTTCAAGGTCGCCGTGGCCCACGACGGCCCCGGCGCAGTGGACGGCTTCCACACCTGGCAGCCGGACCTGGTGGTCCTGGACATCATGCTGCCCGGCTTCGACGGGCTGGAGGTGTGCCGCCGGATCCAGGCCCAACGCCCGGTGCCGGTACTGATGCTGACCGCCCGCGACGACGAGACGGACCTGCTGGTCGGCCTCGGCGTCGGTGCCGACGACTACATGACCAAGCCGTTCTCCATGCGCGAACTGGCGGCCCGGGTCAACGTGCTGCTGCGCCGCGTCGAGCGCGCCCAGCAGGCGGCCCGTACGCCGGCACTGGGCAGCCTGCGCTTCGGCGAGTTGGAGATCGACCACGTGCAGCGCCGGGTCCGGCTGGCCTCGGGCGACGTCCACCTGACGCCGACCGAGTTCGACCTGCTGGCCTGCCTGGCCGCCCAGCCGCGCGCGGTACTCACCCGCGAGCAGCTGCTGGCCGAGGTCTGGGACTGGACCGACGCGTCCGGCACCCGCACCGTGGACAGCCACGTGAAGGCGCTGCGGCGCAAGATCGGCGCCAGCTGGATCCGCACCGTGCACGGTGTCGGATACGCACTCGAGGCCCCGCTCTCCTGACGGGACTTCGGGCGACGGGCCACCGGGGGGCCCGTGTCCGAACACCGCAGCGCAGACCCGCGGGGACCACAGGGGACCAATGACCTTTCCACAGCAACGCAACGGGGACGCCGACGGCGCGCGCCCGCAGACCCTCGCGGCCCGCGCGGCCAGCCGGGTCTGGGCCGACATCCGTCCGCTCGACCCGGTCCGCTCGATCAAGGGCAAGCTCGCCCTGCTGGTGATCGTCTCCGTGTTCCTGGCCACCGGCATGGTGGTCGTGGCGATCCGGTCCGAGACCCAGATCCGGATCATCATGGTCTTCTCCATGATCGCCTCGCTGCTGTTCATGCAGTTCCTCGCGCACGGGCTGACCGCCCCGCTGCGGGAGATGACGGACGCCGCCCGCGCGATGGCCTCCGGCGACTACAGCCGCCGGGTCGAGGTGAACTCGCGCGACGAGATCGGCGAACTGGCGGCCGCCTTCAACGGCATGGCCGCCGACCTCCAGGCCGCCGACCGGCACCGCCGCGAGCTGGTCGCCAACGTCTCGCACGAGCTGCGCACGCCGATCGCCGCGCTGCGCGCCGTGCTGGAGAACGTGGTGGACGGCGTCGTCCAGCCCAATCCGGCGACGCTGGGGGCCGCACTGGAGCAGACCGAGCGGCTCGGCCGCCTGGTCACCCACCTGCTGGACCTCTCCAAGATCGACGACGGCGTGGTCGACCTGGACGCCCGCCCGTTCGAGGTGCGCGAGTTCCTGGACGGCGTGCTGCGCGGGGTCACCGTGGACGGCGCGACGGCCGGCGGGGCCTTCTCCCGGCGCGGCGACGTCCGGCTGGCCCTGGAGGTCAGCCCGGCCGGCCTGACCGCCGTGGCGGACCCGGAGCGGCTTCACCAGGTGGTCGCCAACCTGGTCGACAACGCCTGCAAGCACTCCCCGCCCGGCGGCACCGTGACGGTGCGCGCCCGGCCCGACGGCGAGGACGGCGGCCTGCTGCTGGAGGTCCAGGACGAGGGCCCCGGCATCCCGCCGGCGGACCGCAGCCGGGTCTTCGAGCGGTTCAGCCGCAGCGGCACCGCCACGGCCTCCGGGCCGGGCTCGGACGGCGGCACCGGGCTGGGCCTGGCGATCGCCCGCTGGGCGGTGGACCTGCACGGCGGACGGATCGCCGTCGCCGAGTCGCCGCGCGGCTGCCGGATCGAGGTCAGACTGCCCGGGCAGTCCTGAGCGGGCAGTCCGGGCGGGCAGTCCGGGCGGGCAGTCCGAGCGGCCGGGACATTTGTCACAGATCCGACACAGCCGCATACGAAGATCGTCGATTGATTCGTGTGGCCCTTTGTCCGTTTTCGCCCCGGTTTGGTGGGTGATCGGGCCCGATCGGTTCCCCTCAGATACGGCTTTCTAACGTAGTTTTTCAGCCAAACTGCAGGTCAGGACTGTGATCTGGGCGACGCCTGGGGCCCGGGGACTGCGCGATCACTGGTCAGGGGCGTAGCCTTAATCCCCGCTGTCCAAACATCCCAAAAGGAAGCGGAAGAGGGCGGTTGCCGCCGTGTCGCCACAGTCCCCTGAAACCCCCAACAGCTCGGCAAGTTCCACTGGCTTCGGCCCCAATGAGTGGCTCGTCGATGAGATCTACCAGCAGTACCTCCAGGACCCGAACTCGGTAGACCGAGCCTGGTGGGACTTTTTCGCCGACTACAAGCCCGGTACCGAGGTGACCCCAGTGACCCAGGCCGCGACCCAGGCCGGCCCCACGCCGACCCCTGCCGCTGCCCCCGCGCCCGCTGCTGCTGCTCCGGCCGCACCCGCGCCCGCCGCCCCGGCCGCTCCGGCCCCGGCTGCCGCCCCGCTCGCCGCCGCGCCCGCCGCGCCCCCGGCCCCCAAGGCCGCGGCTCCGGCCGCGCCCGCCGCCACCGCTGCGGCCGGCCCCGAGCTGGTCCAGCTGCGCGGCCCGGCCAAGGCCGTCGCCACCAACATGGACGCCTCGCTGGAGGTGCCGACCGCGACCTCGGTCCGCGCCGTCCCGGCGAAGCTGTTGATCGACAACCGCATCGTCATCAACAACCACCTGCAGCGCGCCCGCGGCGGCAAGGTCTCCTTCACCCACCTGATCGGTTACGCCCTGGTCCAGGCCATCAAGGCCGCCCCGGGCATGAACCACAGCTACAAGGTGGAGGACGGCAAGGCCTTCCTGGTCAAGCCGGAGCACGTCAACCTCGGCCTGGCGATCGACCTGGTCAAGCCGAACGGCGACCGCCAGCTCGTCGTCGCGGCCATCAAGAAGGCCGAGACCCTCGACTTCTTCGGCTTCTGGCAGGCCTACGAGGACATCGTCCGCCGGGCCCGCGCCAACAAGCTGACCATGGACGACTTCACCGGCGTCACGGTCTCGCTGACCAACCCCGGCGGCATCGGCACCGTGCACTCCGTGCCGCGCCTGATGCAGAACCAGGGCACCATCGTCGGCGTCGGCGCCATGGAGTACCCGGCCGAGTTCCAGGGCTCCGCCCCGGAGACCCTGTCCCGCCTGGGCGTCTCCAAGATCATGACGCTGACCTCGACCTACGACCACCGCGTCATCCAGGGCGCGGCGTCGGGCGAGTTCCTGCGCGAGATCCACCGCCTGCTGCTCGGCGAGAACGGCTTCTACGACGAGATCTTCGAGTCGCTGCGGATCCCGTACGAGCCGGTCCGCTGGGCCACCGACGTCGCCACCACCCACGACGACGAGGTCAACAAGACCGCGCGCGTCATGGAGCTGATCCACTCCTACCGGGTCCGCGGTCACCTGATGGCCGACACCGACCCGCTGGAGTACAAGCAGCGCAAGCACCCCGACCTGGACGTCACCACCCACGGCCTCACCCTGTGGGACCTGGAGCGCGAGTTCGCGGTCGGCGGCTTCGGCGGCCAGAAGATGATGAAGCTCCGCGACATCCTCGGCCTGCTGCGCAACACGTACTGCCGCACCGTCGGCATCGAGTACATGCACATCCAGGACCCGAAGCAGCGCAAGTGGCTGCAGGAGCGCCTGGAGAAGCCGTACTCGAAGCCCGAGCGCGAGGAGCAGCTGCGGATCCTGCGCCGGCTGAACTCGGCCGAGGCCTTCGAGACCTTCCTGCAGACCAAGTACGTCGGCCAGAAGCGCTTCTCGCTGGAGGGCGGTGAGTCGCTGATCGCCATGCTGGACGCGACCATCGACGCCGCCGCCGAGCACCGCCTGGACGAGGCCGTCATCGGCATGGCCCACCGCGGCCGCCTGAACGTGCTGGCCAACATCGTGGGCAAGCCGTACGGCAAGATCTTCGGCGAGTTCGAGGGCAACCTCGACCCGAAGTCGATGCACGGCTCCGGTGACGTCAAGTACCACCTGGGCGCCGAGGGCACCTTCACCGGCCTGGACGGCGAGACCATCAAGGTCTCGCTCGCCGCGAACCCCTCCCACCTGGAGGCCGTGGACCCGGTCGTCGAGGGCATCGCCCGCGCCAAGCAGGACATCCTGGACCAGGGCGGCACCACCTTCCCGGTGCTGCCGATCCAGATCCACGGCGACGCGGCCTTCGCCGGCCAGGGCGTCGTCGCGGAGACCCTGAACATGTCGCAGCTGCGCGGCTACCGCACCGGCGGCACCGTGCACGTCGTGGTGAACAACCAGGTCGGCTTCACCGCCGCCCCGGCGTCCTCGCGCTCCTCGATGTACTGCACCGACGTGGCCCGCATGATCGAGGCCCCGATCTTCCACGTGAACGGCGACGACCCGGAGGCCGTGGTCCGCGTCGCGCGGCTCGCCTTCGAGTTCCGCCAGGCGTTCCACAAGGACGTCGTGATCGACCTCATCTGCTACCGCCGCCGCGGTCACAACGAGGCCGACAACCCGTCGTTCACCCAGCCGCTGATGTACGACCTGATCGACAAGAAGCGCTCGGTGCGCAAGCTGTACACCGAGGGCCTGATCGGTCGCGGCGACATCACCATGGAAGAGGCGGAGCAGGCGCTCCAGGACTTCCAGGGCCAGCTGGAGAAGGTCTTCGCCGAGGTCCGCGACGCGGCCCAGACGCCGGCCCCGACCTCCGGCGGCAAGCCGCAGGCCGACTTCCCGGTCAACATCCAGACCGGCATCTCCCAGGAGATGGTCAAGCGGATCGCCGCCTCGCAGGTCAACCTGCCGGACTGGCTGACCGTCCACCCGCGCCTGCTGCCGCAGCTGCAGCGCCGCGCCGCCTCGGTCGAGGACAACACCATCGACTGGGCGATGGGCGAGACCCTCGCCATCGGCTCGCTGCTCATGGAGGGCCACCCGGTCCGCCTGGCCGGCCAGGACAGCCGCCGCGGCACCTTCGGCCAGCGGCACGCCGTCCTGATCGACCGCAAGACCGGCGAGGACTACACCCCGCTGCAGTACCTCACCGAGGACCAGGCCCGCTACACCGTCTACGACAGCCTGCTGTCGGAGTACGCGGCCATGGGCTTCGAGTACGGCTACTCGCTGACCCGCCCGAACGCGCTGGTCATGTGGGAGGCGCAGTTCGGCGACTTCGTCAACGGCGCGCAGACCATGGTGGACGAGTACATCGCCTCCGCCGAGCAGAAGTGGGGCCAGCACTCCGGCGTCACCCTGCTGCTGCCGCACGGCTACGAGGGCCAGGGGCCGGACCACTCGTCCGCCCGTCCGGAGCGTTTCCTGCAGATGTGCGCGCAGGACAACATGACGGTCGCGATGCCGACCCTGCCGTCGAACTACTTCCACCTGCTGCGCTGGCAGGCGCACAACCCGCACCACAAGCCGCTGGTCGTCTTCACCCCGAAGTCGATGCTGCGTCTCAAGGCCGCGGCGAGTGCGACCGAGGAGTTCCTGTCCGGCTCGTTCCGCCCGGTCATCGGCGACACCACCGTCGACCCGGCGCAGGTCCGCAAGGTGGTCATCACCGCCGGCAAGTTCTACTACGACGTGGCGGCGGCCCGTGCCGAGCGCGGCGTCACCGACACGGCGATCGTCCGGGTCGAGCGGCTCTACCCGCTGCCGGTGGCCGAGCTCCAGGAGGAGCTGGCCCGCTACGGCGACAACGTCCAGTTCGTCTGGGCGCAGGAGGAGCCGGCCAACCAGGGTGCCTGGCCGTTCATCGCGATGAACCTGGTCGACCACCTGCAGGTCGTCATCGGCCGCTCCGGCGGCGACGCCCGCCTGCGCCGGGTGGCCCGCACCGCGGCCTCGTCGCCGGCGGTCGGCTCCGCCAAGCGGCACGCGGCCGAGCAGCAGGCGCTGATCGAGGAGATCTTCGCGCTCTGACGCGTGCAGGCTCCGCAGCACCACTGACGCCCGCGGCCCCGTCCCCCCACCAGGGAGGCGGGGCCGCGGGCGTACCGGCCGATCGCCGCCACGACGGCGGTCGGCCCCGACTATCCTGACCAGGTCAATCCCCATCCGACCGGAGCGAACCGTGTACTTCACCGACCGAGGCATCGAGGAGCTGGAGAGCCGGCGCGGCGAGGAGGAGGTCACCTTCGAGTGGCTGGCCGAGCGCCTGCGCGAGTTCGTCGACCTCAACCCGGACTTCGAGATCCCGGTCGAGCGGCTGGCCACCTGGCTGGCCCGGCTCGACGACGAGGACGACGACGAGTGACGTCCTGACGGCACGTGCGAAGGGCCCGGGAGGCGAGCGCCTCCCGGGCCCTTCGCGCGTCTCCTGTAGGGGACGGCTCCGGGGCGCGTCCGGGCCGGGTCAGGGACGGCTTCAGGGGTGAACCGCTTGCTTTTCCCGGCACGCGATATATCGTCTTTGAAAGAGAACGCGATACATCGCGATCCGCTACGGGAGGCGGCAGAGATGAGCCAGTGGACGATCGAGGGGCCCGGCAGGACCACGTTCGAGGACGCGGTCCGCGCGCTGCACGTGCGCGTCATCGACGGCACGGTGAACGTGGTCGCGGCCGAGGGCCCGGCCCGCCTGGAGGTCACCGGCCTCCAGGGCGACCCGCTGCACCTGACGCTGGTCGACGGCGTCCTGACCGTCACCTACAAGGACATCAACAGCTGGGGCGAGTTCGGCACCTGGATCAAGTCGGTCGGCTCGGTCCGCAACTTCTTCGACTCCTTCAAGCGCAAGCGCTCCGTCGACATCACCCTGACCGTGCCGGTCGGCACCGAGGTCAAGGTCGGCACCGTCTCGGCCCACTCCACCGTCAGCGGCATCGACGGCCACGTCTCGGTGCAGAGCGCCGGCGGCGACACCACCCTGGCCGGGGTGACCGGGCGGATCGACGCGAGTACCGTCACCGGCGACGTGGACGCCCAGGCGGTCGGCGGCCAGCTCAAGGTCAACACGGTCTCCGGGCAGCTCACGGTGATCGCCGGCACCGCCGACCGGATCCAGGCCAACACCGTCACCGGCGCCGTCACCCTGGACCTCGACGTGGCCGGCGAGACCGACGTCAAGGTCAACACGGTCAGCGGCCCGGTGGTGGTCCGGATCCCCTCGCTGGCCGACGCCACCGTCGAGGCCGGCTCCACCAGCGGCGACGTCTCCAGCACCTTCGACGAGCTCAAGATGAGCAGCACCTGGGGCGCCAAGAAGATCACCGGCCAGATCGGCGAGGGCCGCGGCAGCCTCAACGTCACCACCGTCTCCGGCGCGGTCACCGTGCTGCGCCGCCCCGAGTCGGAGGACGACGCCCCGGTGGTGGTCCGGGAGCTCCCGGCCGGCCCCGTCTCCGACGCGCCCACCGGCCCCGACCTCACCAAGGAGGCCTGAGATGACCCCCGTGTTCGGCCACGGCCGGCTCCGGCTCTACCTGCTGAAGCTGCTGGACGAAGCCCCGCGGCACGGCTACGAGGTGATCCGCCTGCTGGAGGAGCGCTTCCAGGGCCTGTACGCCCCCTCCGCCGGGACGGTCTACCCGCGGCTGGCGAAGCTGGAGCAGGAGGGCCTGGTCAGCCACAGCACCGAGGGCGGCCGCAAGGTCTACCGGCTGACCGACGCCGGGCGCGCCGAACTCGAAGCCCGACAGGTCGAGTTGGACGAGCTGGAGGTGGAGATCCACGACTCGGTGGCCCAGCTCGCCGGGGCGATCCGGGAGGACGTCCGGGACAGCGCCAAGGACCTGCGCGAGGAGCTCTGGCAGGCCGCCAAGCAGGCCCCCCGGCCGGACCGCGCCGAGACCGGCGACCCGTGGGCCGGGCCCTGGGGCGACAACGACTCCTGGCAGCGCGCCAAGGAGGAGTTCGCCCAGTTCAAGCGGCAGGCCAAGGAGCAGGCCAAGCGCGCCCGGGAGCAGGAGCGGGCCGCCAAGGCCAAGGCGAAGGCCGCCGAGGAGGAGGCCCGCCGGCTGCGCGAGCAGGCCAAGGCCTCCCGCACCGCCGCCCAGCAGGAGGCGCTGCGGATCAAGCGCCGGGTCGAGCAGCAGGTGCGCGAGCACGCCGCCAAGGGCGACTGGCCGACCGGGCTGGCCGAGGGCCTGTCCGAGCTGACCAAGGGCCTGGCCGGGCTGGCCGACGCGGCCCGCTGGGGCCACCCGACGGGCGAGGCCGGCGCGTCCGCCGGGACGTCCGAGGCGTCCGAGCGGATCACGGTCACCCGGATCGACCTGGACAAGGACTCGGGCGCGGACTCGGGCACGTCCGCCGACCAGGGCCAGGAGGGGCCGACCGCCCCCGCCGACCTGCCGCCGTGGGCGCGCACCGACCCGGACGGCGACCCGGCCCGCGAACTGGAGCGGCTGCTCGACCGCTTCCGCGACCAGGTCCGCGACGCGGCCCGGGACGGCGGGGTGAGCGCCGACAAGCTGGCCGAGGCCCGCTCGGTGCTGGGCACCGCCGGCGAGCGGCTGAAGCGGCTGCTCGGCTGACCCCCGCCGGCCGCGCAGGCCCGGTGCCCCGTCGGGGCGCCGGGCCGCCGCGCGTCAGGGGTTGAGCACGATCTTGCCGAAGACCTCGCCCTTGGCGAGCCGGGCGAAGCCGTCCCGGGCCTCGGCCAGCGGCAGCACCGAGTCGATCACCGGACGGACCCCGGTGTTCGCGCACAGGGCCAGCAGCCCGGCCAGCTCCTCCTTGGTGCCCATGGTCGAGCCGACCACCTTGAGCTCCAGGAAGAAGATCCGGTTCAGCTCGGCGGCCTTCGGGCTGGGGCCGGAGGTGGCACCCGAGATGACGATGGTGCCGCCCGGACGCAGCGACTTCACCGAGTGCGACCAGGTCGCGGCGCCGACCGTCTCCATCACCGCGTCCACCCGGGCGGGCAGCCGGGCACCGCTCTCGAAGGCCGCGTCCGCGCCGAGCCGGACCGCCCGGTGGCGCTTGGCCTCGTCCCGGCCGGTGACCCAGACCCGCAGGCCGGCCGCCTTGCCGAGGACGATCAGCGCGGTCGCCACCCCGCCGCCGGCGCCCTGCACCAGCACGGTGTCACCGGGCTTGACCCCGGCGTTGGTGAACAGCATCCGGTACGCCGTCAGCCAGGCCGTGGGCAGGCAGGCGGCCTCCTCGAAGCTCAGCTCGGCCGGCTTGGGCAGCAGGTTCCAGGTGGGCACGGCCACCCGCTGGGCGAAGGTGCCCTGGTAACGCTCGGTCAGGATGGACCGGGGCTCCTTCGGGCCCACCCCGTGGCCGGACTGGCCGATCACCGAGTGGATGACCACCTCGTTGCCGTCCTCGTCGACGCCCGCGGCGTCGCAGCCCAGGATCATCGGCAGCTTCTCGGCGGGCAGGCCGACTCCGCGCAGCGACCACAGGTCGTGGTGGTTGAGGCTGGCGGCCTTGACCGTGACCACGCTCCACCCGGGGCGGGCCTGCGGCTCGGGGAGTTCGCCCAACTCCAGCCCGCTGAGCGGGTCGTCGGCGTCGATACGGGCGGCATAGGCAGCAAACATGCCCCGGACACTAGCCGGGACGGCCGGGGCCGGGAACCACGCGTAGGTGTGACGCGTGTCCCGGCCCCGGGGGCTGGTGCCCGATCGTCAGATCCGGGCGACGCCCTCGGCGCGGGCGGCCTCGGCCACGGCCTTGGTGACCGCCGGGGCGACCCGCTCGTCGAACGGCGAGGGGATCACCTTCTGCGGGGTCAGCTCGTCGGCCACCACGGCGGCCAGCGCCTTGGCGGCGGCCAGCTTCATGCCCTCGGTGATCCGGGAGGCCCGCACCTGGAGGGCACCGGCGAAGATGCCCGGGAAGGCCAGCACGTTGTTGATCTGGTTCGGGAAGTCGCTGCGTCCGGTGGCGACGACCGCCGCGTACCTGTGCGCGACCTCGGGGTGGATCTCCGGGTTGGGGTTGGCCATCGCGAAGATGAACGCGCCCTCGGCCATGGTCGCCACGACCTCCTCCGGCACGGTGCCGCCGGAGACGCCGATGAACACGTCGGCGCCGGCCAGCGCGTCGGCCAGCGAGCCCTTGAGCTCCGAACGGTTGGTCAGCTCGGCGATCTCGGCCTTGACGTCCGTCAGGTCCTCACGGCCCCGGTAGACCACGCCCTTGCGGTCGCAGACGGCGACGTCGCCGATGCCCGCCGCCAGCAGCATCTTGGCGATGGCGATACCCGCCGCGCCGGCGCCGGAGATGACGGCCCGCAGCGAGCCGATCTCCCGGCCGGTCACCTTCGCGGCGTTCCACAGGGCGGCGGTGGTGACGATCGCGGTGCCGTGCTGGTCGTCGTGGAAGACCGGGATGTCCAGGGCGTCCTGGAGCCGGCGCTCGATCTCGAAGCAGCGCGGGGCGGAGATGTCCTCCAGGTTGACGCCGCCGAAGGACGGGGCCAGCCGGACCACCGTCTCGACGATCTCGTCCACCTCGGTGCAGGCGAGCGCGATCGGCACCGCGTCCACCCCGCCGAACTGCTTGAACAGGATGGCCTTGCCCTCCATCACGGGGAGCGAGGCCTCCGGGCCGATGTCACCGAGTCCCAGCACGGCGGTGCCGTCGGTGACCACCGCGACGGTGTTGGACTTCCAGGTGTAGTCGTTGACCAGCTCCGGCTGCTCGGCGATGGCCGTGCAGACCCGGGCGACACCGGGGGTGTAGGCGAGGGACAGGTCGTCCGCGTCGCGCACCGGCACGGTCGCCCGGATCTCCATCTTGCCGCCGCGGTGGAGCGCGAAAACGGCGTCGACCGGATCGTCGGTGTCCTGGGTGCTGCTGATGATCTCCGCTGCCACGATGACCTCTTCGTCATTGTTCTGGCGAGGTGCGCGGCCGACGGACCGGGCGCCCCGGCCGTAAGCCGGAAACCGGGTACGCCGAAGCGGACCCGGGGTCGGGGCGGGGGCGCTGCCGTCGGGTGGCGCCCTCGGATGAGGGTTTTATGGGGTCTTGTGTTGTCCGCTTGTGCTACCGGGCCGAGCGTAGGTCGGACCAAGGCATCGCACCTATGCCTTTTCGTCCTCGTCACGCGCAGTTCATCGCCGTGCTGTCGCGTCGGCTGGGGCCCGGTGTCGGAAGCGCCGGGCTCCGGCGGCGGCAACGGCGTTGAGGCACGCGCACCCGCAAGTGTGAACGCAGATCCGCAGGGGATCGGTGCCCCGGATACGGAGCCACGTGATGACTTCCGGTCCTGAGCACCCCGAGCCTGTCGGGGCTCGTCGGTCTGGTTCGAGCGTTCGGGGGTCACCCGGTACCGAATTCTGACACACCCGCCGCCGGGCCCGGCAGGGTGGGATGGCAGGATCGCTTGTCCGCCACTCGGCGTACACCAGTGCGCCATCGCGGAGACAACGGTTCCGCCCTCAGGAGCAACCCTCATGCCTCACCTCCCCCATGCCCGCCGCCCGGCCGTCGCCGCGGCCGCCCTGGCCGCGGCCGGCGCCCTGCTGCTCACCGGTTGCGGCGGTGGCGGGCAGGCCACCGCCGCCGCCGACCCGGTCAAGGACGTCCGCGCCAAGCTGCCGAAGGCCCAGCGCTCGGCCGGCGTGCTGCGCATCGGCATAGACGTCAACTACGCGCCGATGGAGTTCCGCGGCCCGGACGGCAAGCCGACCGGCCTCGACCCGGAGCTCGCCACCGCCCTCGGCCGGATCCTCGACGTGCGGATCGAGTTCGTGGACACCCCGTTCGACAAGCTGATACCGGACCTGCAGGGCAAGCAGTTCGACGTGGCGATGTCCTCGATCAGCGACGTCCGCGCGCGCCGCGAGGGCCTGGACGCCGACGGCAAGCAGGTCAACCCGGGCGTGGACTTCGTCGACTACTTCATCGCCGGCACCTCGATCATCGTCCCGAAGGGCAACCCCAAGGGCATCCGGACCCTGGACGACCTGTGCGGCCGGACGGTCGCCTTCCAGCAGGGCACCACCCAGGACGAGATCGCCACCCGGCAGATCGCCGTCTGCGCCCGCACCGGCAAGCAGCTGACCGTGCACCGCCTCGACAGCGACGCCAAGGCGCTGGCCGAGGTCACCGCCGGCACCGCCGCGGCCGGCCTGAACGACTTCCCGGTGGCCGCCTACGCGGCGAAGACCACGGACGGCGGGAGCCGCTTCGAGGTGACCGGCGCCCAGTCCACCTCCAACCCGTACGGCATCGCGGTCCGCAAGCAGGACACCGAGCTGCGCGACACCCTGTCCAAGGCGGTGGACCAGCTGATCCGCGGCGGCGAGTACGACAAGATCCTCGCCAAGTGGAACGTGAGCGCGGGCGCGGCGCAGAACGCGGTGGTCAACGGGGGCATCTGACCCCGGCGGGGCGCGGGCGGGGCGGCGGGGCAGCGGCGGGGCGTCCGGGAAGAGCACGGGCGGATCTGCATACTTATACGCAGGGTGACAGGGGCACGCGATCCGTCCGAATAGCGGACAGCACGCGCCCTCGTTATCCGATTTTGATCTGGATGAGGGCCACCTGACCGTCATCAGATGGCAGGATTCCCCCCATCTCGGATTGAGCCGACCACCGGTCGAGGCGGTTCAGGTCGACGTCCACCTCGGCGGAGGGTGGCGGAAGCAGTACCCGGCACCACCCTGGGCGGCCCCCTGCGCCCAGCCAACTGCACCACCCGGCAACGCACGTACGACGACGTACGCGACATGTCACCCGTACGGCTCCGTACGGCCAGCTGCCCCGGTGCGCCGCTCCCGCGGCGCGCTCCGCCCGATTTCTCTCCCCAGGAGGAGATCCCCCTCATGACCGCCCGTACCCAGCGCACCCGCCTCTTCGCGGCCGGCGTGGCTGCCGTCTCCGTGTCCCTCGTGCTGACCGGCTGTGGCAGCAGCACGTCGTCGTCCGGTTCCTCCACCGGCGCCAACCCGAACGCGACGGTCCCCGCCGTGACCGCCGACGCGTCCCTGGCCGCCCTCGTCCCGGCCGACGTCAAGTCCGCCGGCAAGATCGTGGTCGCCACCGACGCCTCCTACGCGCCCAACGAGTTCAAGGACGACAAGGGCGCCATCGTCGGCATGGACGTGGACCTGGCCAACGCCATCGCCAAGAAGCTGGGCCTGACCGCCGACGTCCAGAACGCCACCTTCGACGCGATCATCCCGGGGATCACCGGCAACAAGTACACGATGAGCCTGAGCTCCTTCACCGACACGAAGGAGCGCGAGGCGTCGGTCGACATGGTCACCTACTTCAGCGCCGGCACGGGCGCCGCGGTCAAGAAGGGGAACCCCGACAAGATCGACCCGAAGGACCTCTGCGGCAAGAAGGTCGCCGTCCAGACCGGCACCACGCAGGCCAAGGACATCACGGACACCATCAACCCCGCCTGCACCAAGGCCGGCAAGCCGACCGTCCCGAACGACGGCGACAAGTTCGACCTCCAGACCGACGTCACCCAGGCCCTGGTCTCCGGCCGCGACCAGGTCATGCTGGCCGACTCCCCGGTCGTCGACTACGCGATCAAGCAGACCAACGGCCAGTTGGAGAAGGTCGGCGACGTGACCGACACCGCCCCGTACGGCGTCGTCCTGCTGAAGGACTCGCCGCTCTCCAAGGCCGTCCAGGGAGCCATCCAGTCCCTGATGGCCGACGGCACCTACAAGAGCATCCTGGAGAAGTGGGGCGTGCAGGCAGGCGCGATCGACAAGTCCGTCATCAACGGCGCCACCAGCTGATCCCGCCGCTCTGACCACAACCCCTGAGGCCACACAGTGAACTCTTCCGACCAGGGGTCGGTTCCCCCGGGACGGCCCGAAACCCTCAAGGCCGTCCCGGTCCGCCACCCCGGACGCTGGGTCGGGGCAGCAGTCGTCGCACTCCTCGCGGCGATGCTGATCCACGCCCTCACCACGAATCCCCAGTTCCAGTGGGACGTCGTCGGCAAATACATCTTCGACTCCTCGATCCTGCACGGCCTCGGCGTCACTCTCGAACTGACCTTCCTCTCCATGCTGATCGGCGTCTCGGGCGGCGTGATCCTCGCGATCATGCGCTTGTCGCCGAACCCGGTGCTCTCCAGCACCGCCTGGTTCTACATCTGGGTCTTCCGCGGCACCCCGGTCCTGGTCCAGCTGCTGTTCTGGAACTTCCTGGGCACGCTGTGGGCCAACATCTCGATCGGCATCCCGTTCGGCCCGGCCTTCTGGTCCCAGCCGACCAACGAGGCGATCCCGCTGTTCGTCGCCGCACTGCTGGGCCTCGGCCTCAACGAAGCCGCCTACATGGCGGAGATCGTCCGCGGCGGCATCCAGTCCGTGCCGCTCGGCCAGACCGAAGCCGCGCACGCACTGGGCATGAGCCAGTTCAACACCATGCGGCGGATCATCCTGCCGCAGGCCATGCGCGTGATCATCCCGCCGACCGGCAACGAGACCATCTCGATGCTGAAGACCACCTCGCTGGTCTCGTCGATCGCCCTGGAGGAACTGCTCCGGGCCGGCCAGAACATCTACTCGCGCACGTTCCAGACCATTCCGCTGCTGATCGTCGTCAGCATCTGGTACCTGCTGATGACCTCGATCCTCACCGTGGTCCAGTACTACATCGAGCGCCACTACGCCCGCGGCGCCAACCGGGTGCTCCCGCCCACGCCGCTGCAGCGGCTGCGCCGCCTGTTCGCCGGTCGGCCCGTCCCGCCGGCGAAGGACGACGTGGTGCCCGGCCTCGAAGGAGGTGGCCACGTATGACCGATCTGACGAAGCCGCAACCGCAGGACGCCGCAGGCGTCCCGATGGTCGAGGCGCAGGGTGTGCGCAAGTCGTTCGGCCTGGTGGAGGTGCTCAAGGGCATCGACCTGGAGGTCAAGAAGGGCGAGGTGTTCGTCCTGGTCGGCCCCTCCGGGTCCGGCAAGTCGACCTTCCTCCGGTGCATCAACCACCTGGAGAAGATCAACGGCGGCCTCCTCTCGGTGGACGGCGAACTCGTCGGCTACCAGATGCGGGGCGGCCGACTGCACGAGCTGAAGGACCGCGAGGTCGCACAGAAGCGCCGCGACATCGGCATGGTGTTCCAGCACTTCAACCTGTTCCCGCACATGACCGCCATAGAGAACGTCATCGAGGCGCCGGTCCAGGTCAAGGGCGAGAGCAAGGCCGCGGCCCGCGAGCGCGGGATGGCCCTGCTGGAGCGGGTCGGCCTGGCCGACAAGGCGAAGAACTACCCCTCGCAGCTCTCCGGCGGCCAGCAGCAGCGCGTGGCGATCGCCCGCGCGCTGGCCATGAAGCCCAAGCTGATGCTCTTCGACGAGCCCACCTCGGCGCTCGACCCGGAGCTGGTCGGCGACGTCCTGGACGTCATGCGCGGCCTGGCCGAGGAGGGCATGACGATGGTGGTCGTCACCCACGAGATGGGCTTCGCCCGCGAGGTCGGCGACGCGCTGGTGTTCATGGACGGCGGCGTGGTGGTCGAGTCCGGCAACCCCCGCGAGGTGCTCTCCAACCCCCAGCACGAGCGCACCAGGGCCTTCCTCTCCAAGGTCCTCTGAGCCCGCACGGTCGGCGCCCGGCAGGCAGTTCCTGCCGGGCGCCGACGTTTTCCCCGGCCGGGTAATAGGCTGGAAGCGCCCAGCCCGTTACCGAAACAATCCGGGCCCGTTACCGACACTCTTGGAAGGACCGCCGTGGAGCTCGCCTCGTACGCCGATCTCGCCGTTCGGCTGGTGAACACCGAGGAACCCGAGCGCGGCACCGACACGCTGACCTCGGTGGACGCCGTGCGCGCCCTGTTCTCCGACTCCTCCCGCGCCGCCGCGCTGGCCGACGAGTCCGACGTGCCCCGGCTGCGGGCGGTGCGGACCAGGCTGCGCGGGGTGTTCGAGGCCGCCGCGGAAGGGGACGAGATCCGGGCCGTCGACCTGCTGAACAGCCTGCTGATGGAGTACCCCGTCAGCCCGCTGGTCTCCGGGCACGACTACCTGGACGACGCCGGCCGGCCGCGCTGGCACCTGCACCTGGCCGACAACTCGCCGACCGCCACCGCGCACTTCAGCGCCGTCGCCTGCATGGGCCTCGCCGTGCACCTCACCGAGCTGGGCGCCGACCGGCTCGGCATCTGCCAGGCCGCGCCGTGCCGCAACGCCTACCTGGACACCTCGACCAACCGCTCCCGCCGCTACTGCTCCGACCGCTGCGCGACCCGCGCCAACGTCGCCGCGTACCGGGCCCGCAAGCGGCAGGAGGCCGAGGCGGCGCTCAACGCCGGGCAGTAGGGCCCTCCGGCCGGGCCGCCTCAGAGCTCGTCGACGAAGACCCCGAAGCGGCGGGCCAGGCCCGGCACCCGGGCCAGCCGGGGGCCGAGCAGCAGCCGCTCCAGCCCGCGGCCCGGCGCCAGCCAGGCCGGGCTCGGGCGCAGCCGCAGCAGCACCCGCCCGAGCACCAGCTCGTCCGGGACCGGGCCGTAGCTGCGGCTGTCGCTGTCCACCGGACGGTTGTCGGACAGCAGCCACCAGCCCTTCGGGCGGCGCTCGGCGGCCCGCTTCACCACCAGCAGGTCCTGCTGGAGCGGGTGGCGGAACAGCACCACCGCGCCGGGCCGGATCGGGGCGCCGTAGCGGACCAGCAGCTGGTCGCCCTCGCGCAGGGTCGGCACCATCGACGGGCCCGCCACGTCCACCAGCCCGAACGGCACCGCGCCGACCCGCGCGCCGACCCGCGTGCCGCCCTGCGGCTCCGTGCTCCGCACCATGGCTCCTCCTCCCGGTCCGACCGCCCCCAGTCTGCCGTACGGACCGTCATCTGTTCGATGTCCGGATTACCCCGGTTGCGGGTCCGTCTTTTGCCCTAGGCCCACCGCCCGGCCGCGAAACCCGGAGGCCGGAAGGGTAATCTCGGGCGCGGGAAGACGATCTAAGGAAGGACTCCCATGTTCTCTCGTCTGTTTGCACCGCGTGCCACTGCTCACGCCCACTGCGACCTGCCGTGCGGTGTCTACGACCCGGCGCAGGCCAAGCTGGAGGCCGAGTCGGTCAAGGCCACCCAGGAGAAGTACCAGGCCAACGAGGACCCGCACTTCCGCGCCCGCGCCATCATCATCAAGGAGCAGCGCGCCGAGGCCGTCAAGCACCACATCTCGGTGCTGTGGAGCGACTACTTCAAGGCCCCGCACTTCGAGAAGTACCCGCAGCTGCACCAGCTGATCAACGACACCCTGAAGGCCGCCTCGGCCGCCAAGGCGTCCACGGACCCGGCCACCGGCCAGGCCCTGCTGGACCTGATCGCCGAGGTCGACAAGATCTTCTGGGAGACCAAGCAGGCCTGAGCCTGACGCGTCGCCACCCGGCCGCCCCCGTCCGCACCGTCGGACGGGGGCGGTCGTGCGTTCACGCGCCCCCCAAACCGGTAAGGGTTGCCTGCCCTGAGTGGCTGTTATGCTGCCAGGGCGTCCGAGGGGGAAGTCCGGTGAGAGTCCGGCGCTGACCCGCAACGGTGAGCGCGGCCCGCAGTCCCGGGGCCGTGCCAGCCCGATCGCCCCCGGCCGCTGAACTCCCGACAACTCGCCGTGGACTGCGAGGGGAAGGCGCCCGGGCACGCCCCCGGCCGGCGCCCGCCCCGGCACACCCGCGGCCCGAGGCAAGGCGCGCCCGCACGTGAGTGACCCCGTCCGCCGAATACCGACCGTCCCCCTCGCCCTCGGCCTCGCCACCGCCCTGGCGGCCTCCCTGGTCTGCGGCGTCGCGTTCGGCGCCTCCGGGATCGAACTCCCCGACGTCCTGAGGCTGTTGGCCGCCGGACTGACGGGCGGACGGCTGGACCCGGACGACGCGTCGGCGTACGCGATCGTCTGGGAGCTCCGGCTGCCGCGCACCCTGCTGGCCGCCGTGGTCGGCGGCGGACTCGCCGCCACCGGGGTCGCCGTCCAGGCCCTGGTCCGCAACGCCCTCGCCGACCCCTTCGTGCTCGGCATCTCCTCCGGCGCGGCCGTCGGCGCCAACGCCGTCCTGCTGCTCGGCGCCTTCGCCTCGCTCGGGGTGTGGGCGATCTCCGTCTCCGCGTTCGGCTCCGCGCTGCTCGCCATGGTGCTGGTCTACCTCGCCGCCCGCACCGCGTACGGGCTCACCCCGCTGCGCCTCGTGCTCACCGGCACCGCGCTCTCCTACGGCTTCTCCGCCCTCACCACCCTGATGGTCTTCTCCGCCGACCACGCCGAGGCCGCCCGGGACGCCATGATGTGGCTGCTCGGCAGCCTGGGCGGCGCCACCTGGGGCTCGGTGCCGATCGCCGCCGGGACCGTCCTGGCCGGACTGGCCTACCTGGCCTGCGCCGCCGGGCGGTTGGACGCGCTCGCGATGGGCGACGAGACCTCCGCCTCGCTCGGCGTGGACCCGGACCGGCTGCGCCGGGAGCTGTTCGTGGTCACCGCCGCCGTCACCGGCACCGTGGTCGCGGTCAGCGGGGCGATCGGCTTCGTCGGGCTGCTGGTGCCCCACCTGGCCCGGATACTGGTCGGCGCCGGCCACCGCCGGGTGCTGGTGGTCGCGCCGCTCGCCGGGGCCCTGCTGCTGGTCTGGGTGGACATCGCCTCCCGCACCCTGCTGGCACCCGCCGAACTGCCGGTCGGGGTGTTCACCGCGGTGCTCGGGGTGCCCGCCTTCCTGCTGATGATGCGCCGCCGCGGCCAGGCCTTCGGGGGCCGGCGATGACTGGGATCACCGAGGTGACGGGGGCGGAGGAACTGCGCGTCGACGGCGTCTCGGTGGAACTGGCCGGCGCCCGGCTGGTCCACGAGGTGAGCCTGGCGGCCGCCGCCGGGCAGGTGATCGGACTGATCGGCCCGAACGGCAGCGGCAAGTCGACCCTGCTGCGCTGCGTCTACCGGGTGCTGCGCCCGGCCGGCGGGACCGTCCGGCTGGACGGCGACGACCTGCACGCGCTCACCGCCCGCGACGCCGCCCGCCGGGTGGCCGCGCTGACCCAGGAGCACCCCGCCGAGTTCGAGTTCACGGTGGCCGAGGTGGTCGCCATGGGCCGGCTGCCGCACCGGCGCGGGCTGGGCGGCAGCCCGACCGCCGGGGACCGGGAGCGCTGCGCCGCCGCGCTGGACCGGGTCCGGGCCGGGCACCTCGCCGAACGCGCCTTCCCGAGCCTGTCCGGCGGCGAGAAGCAGCGGGTGCTGATCGCCCGCGCCCTCGTCCAGGAACCGCGCCTGCTGGTGCTGGACGAACCCACCAACCACCTGGACATCGCGCACCAGTTGGAGGTGCTGGCGCTCGCCCGCGAGGCCGGGCCGACGGTGCTCACCGCGCTGCACGACCTCAACCTGGCGGCGGGCCACTGCGACCGGCTGTACGTGCTGGCGGCCGGCCGGATCGTCGCCGCCGGCGAGCCCGGTGAGGTGCTCCGACCCGAGCTGCTGGCCGAGGTGTTCGGCGTCCGGGCCACCCCGGTCCGCCACCCGGGGACCGGCGCCCTCCAGCTGCTGTTCGACCGCCTCCCCTGAAGCCCCGCCGAAGCCCCGTTGAAGCCCCGAGAGGAACCCGTATGCGCTCCAAGGCCGTTGCCGCCACCGCCCTGCTCACCCTCGGACTCACCGCCTGCGGCGCCGAGTTCACCCCGGGCCCCGGCGCCACCACCGCCTCCGCCCACTACCCGGTGACCGTGGAGAACTGCGGCGAGCAGCTCACCTTCGCGCAGAAGCCCGCCCGGGTGGTGACCAACGACGTCAACATCACCGAGCTGATGCTCTCCCTCGGCCTCGCCGACCGGATGGCCGGCTACGTGATGCCCGACGACAAGGGCCGGGTCGACCAGGTGGCCTGGAAGGACGGCTACCAGCAGACCACGTGGCTCTCCAAGAAGGTGCTCACCAAGGAGATCGCCCTGGACGCCAAGGCCGACCTGGTGTTCGCCGGCTGGCACTACGGCTTCGACGAGGGCAGCGGGGTCACCCCGCAGGCGTTCAAGGCGCTCGGCGTGGACTCCTACGTGCTCAGCGAGTCCTGCCGCAGCGGCAAGGGCAGTGAGCGCGGGGTGATGGACCCGCTGGAGGCGCTCTACACCGACCTGGCCAACCTGGGCGCGATCTTCGACGTCAAGGACCGGGCCGACAAGCTGATCGCCGAGTCGAGGGCGACCATCGCCGCCGTCCCCCGGCCGGAGCGCCGCCCGTCCGTCTTCCTGTACGACAGCGGGCAGGACAAGCCGTACACCGCCGGGAAGTTCGCCGCCGCGGACGAGATCATCGCGAAGGCCGGCGGGACCAACATCATGGGCGACCTCGCGGACACCTGGGTCACCGCGGGCTGGGAGAGCGTGGTGCAGCGCGACCCCGAGGTGATCGTGATCAACAACTACGCGACCCCGGGGGCCGAGGAGAAGCGGAGGTTCCTCAAGTCCTTCCCGCCGCTGGCGAACGTCGCCGCGGTCAGGAACGACCGGATCTTCGTCATGGACTACGTCGACCTGGTCGAAAGCCCGCGCAACCCGGCCGCGATCAGCACCCTGGCCGAGTTCCTGCGCACCGTCCCGGCCCGCTGACCGGGGCACCGACCGGGGCGCCGGCCCACGCTCGGACCGGCCGGCCCGCCGGTCCGCTCCGCCCCGGCCCCGATCCGGCCCCGCTTCGGGCCTGGGCGAGAAGGGACCCGAGCAGTAGGCTCGCGGCATGATCCGCACCGCCGTCGTCTCCGACGTTCCCGCCGTCCTGGCCATGATCCGCGAACTGGCGGACTACGAGAAGGCCCCCCAGGAGGCGGTGGCCACCGAGGAGCAACTGCGCGAGGCGCTGTTCGGTGCCGACCCGGCGCTGTACGGCCTGATCGCAGAGGACGACACCACCGGCGAGCCGGTCGGTTTCGCGGTGTGGTTCCTCAACTTCTCGACCTGGCGCGGCACCCACGGGATCTACCTGGAGGACCTCTACGTCCGCCCGGAGTCCCGGGGCGGCGGCCACGGCAAGGCGCTCCTGCTGGAGCTGGCGCGGATCGCCGTCGAGCGCGGCTACGCCCGGGTCGAGTGGTCGGTGCTGGACTGGAACCAGCCCTCGATCGACTTCTACCGGTCGATCGGCGCGGTGCCGATGGACGGGTGGACGGTGTACCGGCTCACCGACGAGGCACTCACGGCCGCCGGGAAGCGTTGAACGGACGCACGGAGTACGGGCAAAGCCCCTGCCACCCTGCGTCGCAATGCCTTACCATGAGTAACTCCCGCACCGGTTGCGGGGGCCACGGAACGCTGACGGGTCCACCGCGTCGACGCCCCTCGCGAGGGGCGCCTGCGCCGAAGCCGACAGCGGTAGCACAGCAGTAGCAATGGCCCCCACCGGGGGAACCAAGCAAGCACAGCGCGTCACCCAGGAGGCAAGGGTGTCCCAGATCGACAGCGATCTCGGAGTTCAGGACTTCGTGGAGGTCCGGCTGCCCGCGGCGGGGGCCTACCTCTCCGTGCTGCGAACAGCGACGGCCGGGCTCGCGGCCCGGTTGGACTTCACCCTCGACGAGATCGAGGACCTGCGGATCGCGGTCGACGAGGCCTGCGCCATCCTGCTCCAGCAGGCGGTGCCCGGCTCCGTCCTGTCCTGCGAGTTCCGCCTGGTCGGCGACTCGTTGAAGGTGACCGTCGCCGCTCCCACCACGGACGGCAAGGCGCCCGAGCGGGACACCTTCGCCTGGACGGTGCTCTCCGCGCTGGCCGGCGAGGTGGACTCCTCGGTCGCCGAGGACAACACCGTCACGATCAGCCTGCACAAGAAGCGCGGCGGGTCCGCCGCCCACTGACCGGGCACCGAGCAGCACCCTGCAAGGGCCGTCCGCCGCACCCCTCCGGGGGCCCAAGGCGGGCGGCTCCCGGTACCGCCCCCCAGCGGTACGACCAACGAGACGATGCCGGGGCCGCGGCCCCGGTGCTCCCGGAACGGAACGGGGGAATGGCCGTGAGTGATCTGGACCGTACCGGCCTCGCGACGGCGGGACCTGCCGTACCGACCCAGGCGAGCGTTTCCGGCCTCGCCGCCAACGACGAAGCGCACCCGAAGGACGCCCACCGGATGAGCCACCCGACCGAGCCGACGTCTGAGCCGACGCCCGCCTCCCCTCCCCCGCCGGAGCCGGCGGAGGAGGGCGCGGACCCGCACGGCCCCGCCGTGCCCGCCCAGGGCTCGCACCGCACCGGCGCCCCGGACCGGGAGGCCGCCCGCGCGCTGTTCGTCCGGCTGTCCGCGCTGCCCGAGGGCTCCCCGGAGCGCGTCGAGCTGCGCAACCAGCTGGTGCGGATGCACATCCCGCTGGTCGAGCACCTGGCCCGCCGCTTCCGCAACCGGGGCGAGCCGCTGGACGACCTGACCCAGGTCGCCACCATCGGACTGATCAAGTCGGTGGACCGCTTCGACCACGAGCGCGGGGTCGAGTTCTCCACCTACGCGACGCCGACCATCGTCGGCGAGATCAAGCGGCACTTCCGCGACAAGGGGTGGGCGGTGCGCGTCCCGCGCCGCCTCCAGGAGCTGCGGCTGTCGCTCACCACGGCGACCAGCGAGCTCTCCCAGCGGCACGGCCGCTCCCCCACGGTGCACGAGCTCGCCGAGCACCTGGGCATCTCCGAGGAGGACGTGCTGGAGGGCCTGGAGTCCGCCAACGCGTACTCCACGCTGTCCCTGGACGTCCCGGACAGCGACGACGAGTCGCCGGCCGTGGCGGACACCCTGGGCGCCACCGACGAGGCGCTGGAGGGCGTCGAGTACCGCGAGTCGCTCAAGCCGCTGCTGGCCCAACTGCCGCCCCGGGAGCAGAAGATCCTGGTGCTGCGGTTCTTCCGCAACATGACCCAGTCGCAGATCGCCGCCGAGGTGGGGATCTCCCAGATGCACGTGTCCCGACTGCTGGCCCGGACCTTGGCCCAGCTGCGGGAGAAGCTCCTCGTGGAGGAGTGAGAACGACGGAACGGCCGCCCGGCGGGAGCTGGGCGGCCGTTCTGCTGTTCCTGCTGTTCCTGCTCTTGGCGGCCCCGGCGCTCAGCTCTCCGGCTGGGCGTACAGGGCCGCCGTCGACCTCGGGTTCAGCAGCGCGCCGATGCCCACCAGGCCGAGCAGGCCGACCAGCGCGCCGACCGCGATCATCGCGCCGCCGCTCTGGATCATGTAGTAAGCGACCGGCAGGCAGATCGAGTTGGTCAGCACGGCCGGGCTGCGGCCCCAGCGGCGCTCCTTGAGCAGCGCGCGGGCGGCCAGTATCGGCAGCACCCCGAGCAGCACGATGACCAGGCCGCCGAACTCGTTCAGGGCCAGCTGCTTGGCCTGGCCGGACAGTGCGGACACCATGTCCGAGACACCGACGACGGCCAGCGCGGCGCCCTCCAGGGCGGTGATGGCGGCGCCCAGGGTGAGCGGGACCGGACGGGCGGGTGCGGGGGCGGAGGATTCTGCGGTCACTCCAGCAGGGTAGCCGCCGGTCGGTCCGTACGGCCCCGTAGGCTTTCCCCATGCGCGCTCTCCTGGTCGTGAACCACAAGGCCACCACCACCAGTGGGCGGACCAGGGACGTACTGATCCACGCGCTGCGCAGTGATCTCAAGCTGGAGGTCGCGGAGACGCAGTACCGGGGCCATGCCCGTGATCTGGCCCGGGAGGCGGCGGCTGACGGCACGGTCGACCTGGTGGTGGCGCTCGGCGGGGACGGCACCGTCAACGAGGTGGTGAACGGGCTGCTGGCGCACGGCCCGGGCGAGAAGATCCCGCGACTGGCCGTGGTGCCGGGCGGTTCGACCAATGTGTTCGCCCGCGCGCTGGGCCTGCCCAACGACCCGGTGGAGGCCACCGGCGCCCTGCTGAACGCGCTGGAGCAGGGGCACGAACGGCCGATCGGGCTGGGCAAGGCGATGACCGAGGGGCTGCCGGACCGCTGGTTCACCTTCACCGCCGGCCTCGGCTTCGACGCCGGCGTGGTGGGCCGGGTCGAGGAGCAGCGCAGGGCCGGGCGCAAGTCCACCCACGCCCTCTACGTCGGGCAGGCCGTCCGGCACTACTTCACCCAGCGTGAGCAGCGCCGCTCGGGCCCGGTGGCCTTGGAAATCCCGGGCCACGAGGCCGTTCCGGGCCTGGTGCTGACCATAGTCAGCAACACCTCGCCCTGGACGTTCCTCGGCAACCGTCCGGTCTACCCCTCCCCCCTCGCCTCCTTCGACACGGATCTGGACGTCTTCGGCGTCACCCGGATGACGGCGTTCGGTACGGCTCGAACGGTCCGTCAGATCCTGCGGTCGTACGCGCCTTCGAGCGACGGAGCCCCGCCGACCGGCCCGTCCGGGAAGCACGTCGTCTCCTATCACGACGTCAGACACTTCACCTTGGTTTCCCAGGAACCTGTGCCGTTCCAGGTGGACGGGGACCATCTTGGAGACCGGAGTCGCGTCAGTTTCACAGGCGTTCGGCGGGCACTGCGTGTGATTGTGTGACCGGAAGGGGGCTTCGCCCTTCTTCTCGAACGCACAAGCCCCCTTCACTCCATAGAAGTACTGGCTGTGAGCTAGGCGACACCGAAGAATCAAAAATTCCTCCCCGAAGGGGGTTGTATCCGAGCCCGAGGTTTGCGAACCTCTACATGGCGATCGGGACACATCGCAGCGACGGCGACTCCGGAACCACAGGAGCACCGACCGCGGGGTGTCCCTCGAATCGCCGAATCCCCCCCAGCACAGACCACCCGGGCCCGGTAGGCCTTTGGTCTCTTTTGCTGTTGTGGGATTCGTGAAAGCGTTCACATTCACAAGCCATTCGATTATGCCGATCGGGCCACCCCCCGCGGCAGGAGGAGTTGGACGACCATGGACTGGCGCCACCGCGCTGTCTGCCGCGAAGAGGACCCGGAGCTGTTCTTCCCGATCGGGAACACCGGTCCTGCTCTGCTGCAGATCGAGGAAGCCAAGGCCGTGTGCCGCCGCTGTCCGGTGATGGAGCAGTGCCTCCAGTGGGCCCTCGAGACCGGCCAGGACGCCGGCGTCTGGGGCGGCATGAGCGAGGACGAGCGTCGCGCGATGAAGCGCCGTGCCGCCCGCAACCGCGCCCGCACCGCCTGATCAGCAGCATCCGGTCACACGCCGTAGTACCAGCAGTAACCGTAGTACTGATCAACAACCGATCAACACATGATCAAAGGCTTCCCTGCTCTTCCTGGTGAAGCCTTCCGCACCAAGGGCCTTGCCTCGCGAGGTCCCGCGACACCGAACCGTCCAACCACTTGATACTGTTCACTTAGAGCAATATTGTGGAGCTGAGGCGCTCACCGTGTGCAACGCACATGCGAGGTGTCGCACCACCCAGAGCCCCCGTTCCGACCGACTCCCCCCGACGGCCGGAACGGGTTGAGAGGCCCTGTCGACCCACCCCCCCCGGTCGACAGGGCCTCGTTTCTGTTTCCGCACCCGGGTGCGCTCCGGTTTCACTCCCCGCGCACGGAGCGTGCACCCGGCGCTTGCGCCGAGCGCGCGCCCCTGTCGCGCGACCCGACGCGCCAACGCACCGACGCGCCAACGCACCGACGCACCGACGCGCCACATCGACGCAGCGCGTCAACGCACCGGGATCTCCAGGATCACCTTGGTGCCGCCGTTCGGGCCCGCCACCATGTCGAAGGTGCCGCCCAGCTCGCCGGTGGCCAGCGTCCGGACGATCTGCAGGCCGAGGTTGCCGGCCGTCTTCGGGTCGAAGCCCGCCGGCATGCCGCGGCCGTCGTCCTGCACGGTGATCAGCAGGTACTCCTCCGGCTTGGCACCGCCGTTCCAGCTGTCCGACCAGCCCATGCCGGTCGCCGGGGCCCGCCCGCGCAGAGCACTCACCTCCAGGTTCCCGGAGGCCGTCGGGCCGAAGGCGTGCTCCAGGGCGTTCTGCAGCAGCTCGGTCAGCACCATCGACAGCGGGGTGGCCACTTCGGCGGAGAGGATGCCGAAGCTGCCGGTCCGGCGGGTCGCCACCCGGCCGTCCTGGGACAGCTCCATCGCCATCGCCAGCACCCGGTCGGCGATCTCGTCGAAGGCCACCTGCTCGTCCAGCGCCTGGGAGAGCGTCTCGTGCACGATCGCGATCGAGCCGACCCGGCGCACCGCCTCGTCCAGCGCGGCCCGGGCGGACTCGGACTCCATCCGGCGGGACTGCAGCCGCAGCAGGGCGGCGACCGTCTGCAGGTTGTTCTTCACCCGGTGGTGGATCTCCCGGATGGTGGCGTCCTTGGTCATCAGCTCACGGTCGCGGCGGCGCAGCTCGGTGACGTCCCGGCAGAGCACCAGGGAGCCGGTCAGGGTTCCCTTGGGCTTGAGCGGGATCGCGCGCAGGGTCACCACTCCCCCCTGCACCTCCACCTCGGTCTGCCGGGGCGCCCAGCCGCTGGCCAGCTTCACCAGCGCCTCGTGGACGGCCGAGCGGGACGGCGGGACGAGGTCGGCGGTGGCCCGGCCGAGGTGGCTGCCGACCAGGTCGGTGGTGAGGCCCAGCCGGTGGTAGGCGGAGAGGGCGTTGGGGCTGGCGTAGGTGACGATGCCGTCCGCGTCCAGGCGGATCAGGCCGTCGCCGACCCGGGGCGCGGCGTCCATGTCGGCCTGCTCGACGCCGGGGAACGGGAAGCTCCCGGCCGCGATCATCTGGGCCAGGTCGGAGGCGCTCTGCAGGTAGGTGAGCTCCAGCCGGCTGGGGGTGCGCACGGTCAGCAGGTTGGTGTTGCGGGCGATCACCCCGAGCACCTTGCCCTCGCGCCGGACCGGGATCGACTCGACCCGGACCGGGACCTCCTCCCGCCACTCCGGGTCGCCCTCGCGCACGATCCGCCCCTCGTCGAAGGCGGCGTCCAGCAGCGGCCGGCGGCCGCGCGGGACGAGGTGGCCGACCATGTCGTCCTGGTAGGAGGTGGGCCCGGTGTTGGGCCGCATCTGCGCCACCGAGACATAGCGGATGCCGTCCCAGGTGGGGATCCACAGCACCAGGTCGGCGAAGGAGAGGTCGGAGAGCAGCTGCCACTCCGAGACCAGCATGTGGAGCCATTCCACGTCCGCCCCGGTCAGGGTGGTGTGGCGGCGGACGAGTTCGTTCAACGAGGGCACATGGCGAGCGTAGCGCCGCCGGTCGGCGGGGGGCTCGGCGGACCGTCCGCTGGCGCCGGATGACTGTCCGGAGTTGTTTAGACCAATTCACTGAGCGGCCTGGACAACCCAGATTGGTCTAGTCCACAATGGAAGGGCACCAAGGAGAGGCCCACCGCGCAACTGCCCTGACCGCGCGCGGCTCCTCCTCGGTCGGACGCCGCCGAACGAGGACCCCGCACAGTTCTCGATCGACACCGGTGCCCGACGACAGCTCCGGGCTGCGGTGCCGCATGGGTTGAGGGTCCCGTGTCGGCGCCGTGGCCCGTAGTGCTTTCCGGACCCGTTTCCGCCGCTCAGCGGACCGGCCCCTGTCCACAGCCTGTGGACAGGGGCCGGTTCCGTTCCGGGCGCTTCCCGCCCCGGAGGCGCATGGGCGAGCGGGCGAGGATTCAGTGGGTCTCGGTCACCTTGGCCAGGGCGCGCGGAGCGTCCGGGTCCTGGCCGCGGGCGATGGTGACCTCGTGGGCGAGCTGCTGCAGCGGCAGGATCTCCAGGATCGGCTGGACCTCCTCGGGCACGCCGGCCGGCAGCGCGAAGCCCGCCGAGGCGGCGTCCACCTGGGCCTGCTGGCCGATCACCACGAGGTCCGCGCCGCGGCCGCGCAGCCGGTCCAGCACCGGCTGGAGGGCCTCGCCGCCCTTGCCGTCCGGAACGATCGCGATCACCGGCGAGACGTTGTCCACCATGGCCAGCGGGCCGTGCAGCAGGTCGGCGCCGGAGAACGGGGTGGCCGGGATGTACGTCGTCTCCATCAGCTTGAGCGCCGCCTCGCGGGCGGTCGGGTAGCCGTAACCGCGCGAGGTGATGACCAGGCGCTGGGCGAAGCGGTAGCGCTCGGCCAGCGCCTTCACCTCGGCGTGGCGGGCCAGCACCCCGGCGGCCAGGCCCGGCAGCTCCTTGGCTGCCGAGCCGTCCCCACCCCGCAGGCCCTCGACCAGGAGGTAGAGCGCCAGCAGCTCGGCGGTGTAGGTCTTGGTGGCCGGCAGCGCCTTCTCCGGGCCGGCCAGCACATCGATGTGGAACTCGGACACCTCGGCGAGCGGGGAGTCCGGGTTGTTGGTGACGGCGAGGGTGATCGCCCCGGCGTCGCGGGCGGCCTTGGTGGAGGCGACCAGGTCCGGCGAGCCGCCGGACTGGCTGACGGTGATCACCAGGACGTCGGTGAGGTCCGGCTTGGCGCCGTACGCGGTGGTGGTGGACATCGAGGTCAGGCCGGCCGGCTTGCCGAGCAGGATCTCGATCAGGTACTTGGCGTAGAGCGCGGCGTTGTCGGAGGTGCCGCGCGCGGTCAGCAGGACGAAGCGGGGGCTGCGGGCGGCGATCCCGGCGGCGATCTCGCGGATCTTCGGCGCTCCCTCGTCGAGGATGCGCTGGAGGACGGCCGGCTGCTCGGCCATCTCCGCCGCCATGATCCGGCCGGGGACGGAAGCGGTCTGCGGGTCGGACATCTGGGTGCCTCCGATGAGATGGGTCCACCCCGCCCGGGCGGATTGCCCGACGGGGACCTCTACGGCGGCGAGTCCGCACACTCGCTGCGGTTCTTGCGGGGCAATCCTACGAGCGGGCCCCCTGCGCGGCACCCCCGGTCCGCCCCGGCCGGGGGCCGGATCGGGGCGGGCGGGGCGGCGTGCCGGGGCGGACCGGGCGTCAGGACGGGCTGTTGATCAGCTGGTCGATCGCCGCGTCGGCGTCCTTGGTGGCCTGGTCGACGGACTTGCCCTTGAGGATCGCGGCCAGCATGTCGGGGATGATCTTCTGCTTCTCGACCGCGCCCCAGCCGGGGGCCAGCGGGGTGAACCAGGCGTCCGGGACGGCGTTGGCCGCGGCGGCGGTGGTGGGCTTGTTCTTCAGCGGGTTCAGCTGGTTGAGGTTGTTCGGCAGGATGTCCTTGTCGGCCAGCGCCTGTTCGGACTTGGTGCTGGTGAACATCCGGACCCAGTCGGCGGCCAGTGCCACCGACGGGGACTTGGCGGTGACGGCGAGGTCGGAGCCGCCGATGAAGGTGGGCAGCGGCTTGCCGTCCGGGCCGGGCATGGTGGCGACCTTGACGCTGTCCTTGAGGCTCGCGTCGCCGGTGCCGGGCGCGACCACGCTGGCGGCCTCGTAGCCGTTGCCGTAGAAGGACGCGGCGTGGCCGCGCGCCATCGCCTCGTACTGGTTCTGCTCGTTCTGCGTCAGGTCGCCCTTGTTGTACTTGCGGACGAGGTCGGCGAAGTGGCTGATGCCCTGCTGGGACTTGGCGTCGTGCAGGGTGCCGTGCCAGTTGCCGGAGCTGTCGAACTTGGCGATGCTGCCGCCGTATGCGGCCACGTAGCTCATCGCCGCGTACCAGTACGGGCCGGGCAGGTAGAGCGGGGAGAAGGTCCGGTCCGACTTGTTCTTGTCGGAGATCTTGTCCAGGGCGGCCAGCAGGTCGCCCTCGGTCTTGGGGAAGTCCGGGCTGCCGGTGGCCTGTTGGAAGGCGGCGGAGTTGTAGATGGCGACCCGGGCGCCCGCGTAGTACGGCACGCACCACAGCTTGTCCTGGTAGGTGCAGGTGTTGGCGAGCGCCTTGATCCAGCTGTCGGAGTTGTCGAAGGTGGTGCGGTCCACCGGGGCCAGCGCACCGGAGAGCACGTACTTCATCGTCTCGGTGTTGCCGAGCTCGACCACGTCGGGGGCGTTGCCGTCGGCGAGGGCCTTGTCGAGCTTGCCGACCTTGTCGGCCCAACCCTGGTACACCAGCTTGAGGTTGGCCTTGGGGTACTTCGCCGCGAACTCGTCGTTGACCCGCTGGACCAGGTCCGGCCAGTTCTTCTGGGCGTCGTCCATCAGCCAGACGGTGACGGTGCCGGTGGCGTCCTTCGGGTCGGCGGAGGCGCTCTGGCCACCCCCCGAGGGTGATCCGGACGAGGAACAGGCCGTCAGTGCGGCGGCCAGCGCCATGATCCCGAGCGTCGAACCGAGCTGACGCTTCTTCACGCCATCCTCCGAGGGTTGTCCAAGAACGGTGGTGCCCGCCGACGGCGTGATTGGCGCCCGCGGCGGAGAGTCCGGCCGGGGCGGCGAAGAGCTTCGAGGGGGGCGCGATACCACAACCGGTGAGTTCAATTTCGAACCGGATGCATGGACTCTGGCCTAGACCAACTGCGGTGTCAACGGCCAACAGGCTTTGCTGCCAGGGCCGTTGCAGAGCCGTTGTAGCGTGTGGCGATCAGTTGCGCGACCGTCACCCTCGGTAGAACTTTAGCTGGATTTAAGGCTGACTTGAGGGAGCACGGTCACGCGACGAACACTCAGGTCGACGGCGGGGAAACGGAACGGGCCCGCCATGCGACATGCGCATGACGGGCCCGTCGGCCGACGCCTCCCGGCCCCGGCCGGGTGGCGTCCCCCCGATCTCAGCCGATCGCTCCCGGCTGCCCGGTGAGCACCTCCACGGCCGCCAGCCCGCAGACCCGGGCGGCGCCGTGGGTGGCGATGTACAGCGCGCCGACCGGCTCGGACTGGGGCAGCCCCATCTCCACCACCGCGGCGTCCGGCCGGGCCGCCACCAGGCGGGCCAGCGCGGCGGCCATCCAGGCGTGCCGGTGGGCGTCCCGGACCACCAGCACCAGGCGGCGGCCCTCCGCCGCGGCCACCAGCTCGGCGACCAGGGCCGCCAGCAGCTCCGGCGCGGCCTCGGCGGCCGACACCGCACGGGTGCGGGTCCCGGGGAAGCGGTCGGCCAGCATCCCGGCCACGCCCCACGGGGTCACGTCGCCGACCGCGATGTTCGGCTCGTCCGAGAACGAGGCCACGTACGGGCGCTCGCTCACCGGCAGCACCTCGCGGCCCGGCGCCCGGACCACCTTCAGTGCCCGGCGCGCGGCCCGCAGGCCCACCGCGAGGTCCGGCTCGGCCTGCTCGCCCTGGGCCGCGATCCGGCCCCAACTGCCCAGCGCCCGCACCCGGTCGGCGGCGTCCGCCAGCCGCTCCTCGGTGAGCCGGCCGGAGCGCACGCCCGCCACGATGGCGTCGCGCAGCATCAGCACGGTCTCCTCGTCGGCCAGCCCGCCGCCGACGCAGATCGCGTCCGCGCCGGCCGCCAGCGCCAGCACGGTGCCCTCGCCCATCCCGAAGGTGTCGGCGATGGCGCCCATCTCGATCGCGTCGCTGACGATCAGGCCCTGGTAGCCGAGGCCGCCGTCGGCCGGGGCGGCGCGCAGCAGGTCGCGCAGCACGGTCGGGCTCAGGGTGGCGGGCAGCTTCGGGTCCAGCGCCGGGACCATGATGTGGGCGGTCATCACGGCCTTGGTGCCGGCCGCGATCGCGGCCTGGAACGGGACCAGGTCGCGGGCGCGCAGCACGTCCAGGTCGACGTCGATGACCGGCAGGCCGTGGTGCGAGTCCACCGCGGTGTCGCCGTGCCCGGGGAAGTGCTTGGAGCAGGCGGCCACGCCGGCCGACTGCAGGCCCTCCACCCAGGCGGCGGTGTGCCGGGCGCACAGTTCCGGGTCGGCGCCGAAGGAGCGGACGCCGATGACCGGGTTGCGCGGGTTGGAGTTGACGTCCGCGGTGGGCGCCCAGTTGTAGTTGACGCCGGCCGCGGCCAGCGCCCGGCCCAGCTCCCGGGCGACGTCCCGAGTCAGCGCCGGGTCGTCGATCGCGCCGAGGGCGAGGTTGCCCGGCCAGGAGGAGCCGGAGCCGGCCTCCAGCCGGGTGACGTCGCCGCTCTCCTCGTCGATCGCGATCAGGAGGTCGGGGTTCTCCGCGCGCAGCGCGCCGGTCAGCGCGGAGAGCTGGTCGAGGTCGACCACGTTGCGGTCGAACAGCGCGACCGAGCCGAGCCCGGCGGCCAGGTGGCGGCGCAGCCAGGCGGGCGGCTCGGTGCCGACGAAGCCGGGCTGCAGGACGGTCAGGGCGTCCCGGTGGAGCTGGTCGCTGTCCGGGACGGTGGGTACGAGGATGCTCACGGTGGCTCAGCCCTTCACGGCGCCGTCGGTCAGACCACCGACCGCCTTGCGCTGCAGGAAGATGAACAGGATCAGCACGGGGACGGCGAACATGGTGGAGGCCGCCATGGTCGCGCCCCAGTCGTTCCCGAAGGCGGTCTTGAAGGAGGACAGCCACAGCGGGAGGGTCTTGCCCTGCTCCTTGTTCAGCCACAGGACGAGCGGGAACTCGTTCCAGGCCGTGATGAAGCCGAACAGCGAGGTCGACATCAGGCCGGGGGCCAGCAGCGGGAAGATCACCTTCACGAAGGCCTGGGTGCGGGTGCAGCCGTCCACCATGGCCGACTCCTCCAGCTCCTTCGGCACCGCGGCGATGAAGCCGCGCAGCGTCCAGATGGTGAAGGGCAGGATCATCATCATGTAGAAGAACGTCAACGGCACCAGGCTGTTCAGCATGTCGTTGTCGCGGGTGATGATGTAGGCGCCGACGGTCATGACCTCCCAGGGGGCCATCTGCGCCAGCATGATGACCAGCACGAAGGTCTTGCGGCCGCGGAACCTCATCCGGGCGATGGCGAAGGACGCCAGGGTCGCGATCACCAGCGAGATCACCACCGCGCCGACGGTGACGGTGACGCTGTTGGTGACGTACGTCCAGAAGTTCTCGGCGTTCACCGCGGTGGTGAAGTGCTGGAAGGTCCCGTCGAAGGGGATGAAGACCGGGGTCTTGCTGATGATGTCGCGGTCCTGCTTGAAGGCGGTCGCGATCATCCAGTAGACGGGGAAGATGAAGAAGACGATGAGGACGACCGCGATCACGTTCGGCCAGGTACGTCCGAAGAGAGAGCGCCTCACAGCTCGTCCTCCTGCTTGATCATGATGCGGAAGTAGTAGGCCATCAGCGCGCCCAGCATCAGGATGGTGAGCACCGCGATCGCGGCGCCGACGCCGTAGTGCTGGCTGCCCTGGCCCTCCAGGAAGGCGTGCACCGGCAGGGTGCGGGTCAGCTTCTCCGGGCCGCCGCCGTTGATCGCGTAGACCTGGGTGAAGGACTTGAACACCCAGATGACCTCCAGGAAGGTCGTGGCCAGGAAGAACGGCTTGAGGTTGGGGAAGATCACCGAGGTGAAGATCTTCGAGGAGTCGGCGCCGTCCATCCGGGCGGCCTCGTAAAGCTCCTTGGGGATGGTCGTCAGACCGGCGTACATGTTGAACGCCACGAACGGGATCGACTGCCAGACGATCAGCAGGATGACGACGAAGAAGGTCGAGTACTCGTCGCTCATCCAGTTGTAGTCGGCCATCGAGTGCCAACCCAGCTTGTCCAGGAACCAGTTGACGACGCCCCACTGCTCGTCGAACAGCCAGGTGTAGACCGTCGTCGCGGCGACCACCGGCATGGCCCAGGCCATCAGCAGCGCGACCGACAGCGCCAGGCGCATCTTCTTGCCGAGGATGTTCAGCAGCAGGCCGATCAGGGTGCCGCCGATCATGATCAGCACCACGTTGACCAGGGTGAAGACGACGGTGCGCCCGGTGACCGCCCAGAACTCCGGGTCGGTCAGCTGCTCCTTGTAGTTGTCGAACCCGGTCCACTCGGTGAGGTGCATGACCAGCTGGCGCCGGTTGAGGTTCTGGAACGACAGCAGGATCGTCTTGACCAGCGGCCAGCCCAGCAGGGCGATGGTCGCCAGGGTGGCCGGCAGCAGCAGCAGGTACGGGGCGAGGCGTGAGCCCGGGCCGGGACCGCCCGCCGGTCTGGTGCGCTTCGGCGCGGCGCCCTTGGCCCCGCCGCCGGCGGCACTGGTGTCGATCTCGGCCACGGCAGCCTTCCCTGACTCCGGGGACTGTGTCTGCACCCGCTCCGAATGCACAGCCATCGTTCTCACTTCCTCACAACCCGGCCACGACGGACGGGCGCCGCTCACCGGCCCCCCGCCGGGGGCCGGTGAGCGACGCCGTTGGGGCCCGTCTTCGAACTCCCGCAGGCGGGGGTTCGAAGACAGGTCCCTGATGCCTTAGTTCTTCTCGTTGAGCCGCTTGGCGATCTCGTCGTCGTACTTCTTCGCGGTGGCCGCGTAGTCGCCGCCCTGGAGGGCCGCGGTCAGGAAGTCCTTGATCGGGTTCGGCTTGTTCTCGACGCTGGCCCAGTTCGGGGTGTTCGGGGTGATCCCGCCGACCGCGGTGGCGGTCTGGGCGGCCTTGGCGAAGTCACCGGTGAGCTGGCTGTTCAGGGCCGGCTTGTTCGGGATGTTGCCGGCCGCGGCGACCAGGCCCTCGTTCTTGTCGTTGAGGGCGATCTTCAGGAAGTCCTTCGCCATGGCGGTGTTCTTGCTCTGCGCGGCGATCGCGAGGTTCGAGCCGCCGATGAAGACGCCGGAGGGCTTGTCGGCGGTCTTGCCCGGGAGCGGGAAGAAGCCGATCTTGTCCTTCGGCAGGTCCTTGGCGTCCGGGAGCTCCCAGCCGAGGGCGATCATGGTGCCGACGTTGCCCTTGGCGAAGACGTCCTTCTGCTGCGGGGTCGCCTCGTCCTTGTCCTTCGGGCCGGTGAGCGAGTGGCTCTGCAGCGTCTTGTAGGTCTCGAAGGCCTTCTGCGCCTCGGGGGACTCCAGGCCGCCGACCCACTTGCCGCCCTCCTGCTTGGCGATCTTGCCGCCCTCGCCGGTGAGCAGACCGAAGTAGGTGTACCACTCCTGGCCGGGCAGGTAGATCGGGTCGACGACGCCCGGGGTGGCCTTCAGCTTGTCCAGGTCGGCGTAGAACTCGTCCAGGGTCTTCGGCGCGTCGGTCAGGCCGGCGGCCTTCCAGAGGTCCTTGTTGTAGGCGACCACGCGGTTGGAGACCCACCACGGGGCGGCGTACTGCTTGCCGTCCAGCATCGCGGCCTCGTTCTGGTTGGCGGCCCAGCTGTCGCCGCCCAGCGCGGACTTGTCCTTGCTGATGTCCAGCAGACCGCCCGAGGCGGCGTAGCCGGCGGTCTGGGTGTTGCCCAGCTCCAGGACGTCGACCGAGCCCTCGGACAGCGCGGCGGTGACCTTCGGGCCGATGTCGGTCCACTCCTGGGTCTGGAAGTCGACCTTCGAACCCGGGTAGGTGGTCTCGAACTCGGTCTTGACCGCGTCGGTCCAGCCCTTGGGGGCGGAGCCGGTCATGGTCCACACCTTGAGCGTCTTGCCCTTGTACTTGTCGGCGGCCGAGGAGGAGGACGACGAGGAGTCGTCCTTCTTGCCGTCCGAGCTACAAGCCGCCAGGCCGACGACCATTGCTGCGACGCCGACCGCCGCGATGAGCTGACGCTTCACGCCATCCTCCTGAGGGATGCCTGGGTTCTACCCCCGTCGGGCGGCAGCGGCAGACCCACGCAAGGCGGGAGGAAAGGTGCCGCGGACCCCTTCGAACGGGTGGGGGGATTCATCGAAACCGGCCTAGTGGTGTAGACCAGATGCCTGGAGCTTGGCCTAGACCAATGGGCCTGTCAACGGCTGTCCGACGGATCTCGACCACCCGTTATCAAGCCGACACCGCACATCGTTCATCGCGTGATGAGGTATTCGTTCCGCAGCCATACATGCAACGATGTGGTCCGTTAACGATGTGGCGGGGCGGTAAAAGGCCCCGCGAGAAGCGGGAGAACAGGTCCGATGAGCAGCGACGGGGGATCCACCGCCCAGGTCAACGACCCCGAGGTGAAGAACCTCCCGACGCAGGCCGGCGTCGACCCGACCGCACGCGTCCCCAAGTACTACGGCCTCAAGCGCCACCTCCTCCAGCTCACCGAGACCCAGCCCGCGGGCACCCCGGTCCCGCCCGAGCGCGCGCTGGCCGCCCAGTTCGACACCTCGCGCACCACCGTGCGCCAGGCCCTCCAGGAACTGGTGGTCGAAGGCCGACTGGAGCGCATCCAGGGCAAGGGCACCTTCGTGGCCAAGCCCAAGGTCGCCCAGGCGCTGCAACTCACCTCCTACACGGAGGACATGCGCGCCCAGGGCCTGGAGCCCACCTCCCGGCTGATCGAGATCGGCTACATCACCGCCGACGACCGGCTCGCCCCGCTGCTCGACATCAAGCCCGGCGGCCGGGTCCTGCGGATCGAGCGGCTGCGGCTGGCCAACGGCGACCCGATGGCCATCGAGGTCGCCCACCTCTCCGCCAAGCGCTTCCCCGCCCTGCGGCGCAACCTCGCCAAGCACAACTCGCTGTACGCGGCGCTGCGCGAGGTCTACGGGGTCACCGTGGCCGAGGCCGAGGAGACCATCGAGACCACCCTCGCCAACCCGCGCGAGGCCGGCCTGCTCGGCTCCGACCTGGGCCTGCCGATGCTCCAGCTGTCCCGGCACTCCTTCGACGGGGACGGCGCCCCGGTCGAATGGGTGCGCTCCATCTACCGCGGCGACCGCTACAAGTTCATCACCCGGCTCAAGCGCCCCGAGTAGGCGCTCGGGGCGCGCGCCGGGCGCCCGCGCCCCGTACGGCCCCCACTGCTCACCACGGGCACCGGCGTGCGCGACCCGCGCGCCGGTGCCCGTTGTCGTCCCGAGCGGCGCGGAGGCGAGTGGAGGGGCACGCCCGTCCGGATGGCGGAAAGTTACGTCATATCGGGTGACATGGATCACCCCATGCTCTAGATTGCGCAGCCGTACTGACTGCCGATCACCGATGGTGCTGCCCGGCGGGCTCACGGGGGTGCCGGTCGCCCCGGGGCTGCGGCGCCGACGGGTGGAACCCTCCGGAGCGGAGCAGAAGATGCCGTCTGATCAAGCACCCAACGAAGCTGTCATGCCCGAGCCGGCCGGGAGTCCCGTCCCGGCCGTGACCCCCGAGCGGGTGCTCGCCGGACTCGCCCTGCTCGTGCCGATCGTCGCGATGCTCTGGGTCTCCTCCTACGACAAGGCCGACCCGGCGGTGGGCGGGATGCCGTTCTTCTACTGGTACCAGCTGCTCTGGGTGCCGGCGTCGGCCGTCTTCACGGTCGCCGCCTACCTGCTGATCAACCGGGACGAGAAGGCCCGCAAGGCGGCCCGGAACGGCGGTGCGCGATGAAGGACGTCAACGTGCCGGCCCTCGCGGTCTTCGTGCTGTTCTTCCTGCTGGTCACCGTGATGGGCTTCCTCGCCTCGCGCTGGCGCCGCGCCGACGACGCGGCCCACCTGGACGAGTGGGGCCTGGGCGGGCGCAGCTTCGGGACCTGGGTGACCTGGTTCCTGCTCGGCGGCGACCTCTACACCGCCTACACCTTCGTGGCCGTCCCGGCGGCGGTGTACGCGACCGGCGCGGCCGGCTTCTTCGCGGTGCCGTACACGATCATCGCCTATCCGCTGGTCTTCCTGTTCCTGCCCCGGCTCTGGTCGGTCTCCCGGGTGCACGGCTACGTGACCCCGGCCGACTTCGTCCGCGGCCGGTACGGCTCCCGGCCGCTGTCCCTGGTCGTCGCGCTGACCGGGATCCTGGCCACCATGCCGTACATCGCCCTGCAGCTGGTCGGCATCCAGGCGGTGCTGGACGTGCTCGGCCTCGGCGGCGGGGCGAACGCCAACTGGTTCGTCAAGGACCTGCCGCTGTTCCTCGCCTTCGGCGTGCTCGCCGCGTACACCTACTCCTCCGGGCTGCGCGCCCCGGCGCTGATCGCCTTCGTCAAGGACGCCCTGGTCTACATCGTGATCATCGTCGCGGTGATCTACATCCCGATCCGCCTGGGCGGCTACGGGCACATCTTCGAGGCGGCCAAGGAGCACTTCCAGCAGGCCAAGGCCGGCGGACTGACCCTCCCCGAGAACAAGCAGTGGACCTACGCCACGCTGGGGATCGGCTCGGCGATGGCGCTGTTCATGTACCCGCACTCGGTGACCGGCGTGCTGGCCTCCAAGTCCCGCAACACCGTGCGCCGCAACATGGCGATCATGCCCGCCTACTCGCTGATGCTCGGGCTGCTGGCGCTGCTCGGCTTCATGGCGATCGCGGCGGGCGTGGGCAGCGGCGTCAAGGGCTACAACTCCCAGCTGTCGGTGCCGCAGCTGTTCGCGAACATGTTCCCGGACTGGTTCACCGGCGTGGCCTTCGCCGCGATCGGGATCGGCGCTCTGGTGCCGGCCGCCATCATGTCCATCGCGGCGGCCAACCTGTTCACCCGCAACGTCTACAAGGAGTGGCTCAAGCCCGCCGCCACCCCGGCCGACGAGACCCGGGTCGCCAAGCTGGTCTCGCTGCTGGTCAAGGTCGGCGCGCTGGTCTTCGTGCTCGGCATGGACAAGCAGGCCGCGATCAACCTCCAGCTGCTGGGCGGCCTGTGGATCCTGCAGACCTTCGTGGCCATCGTCGGCGGCCTGTTCACCCGCTGGTTCCACCACTGGGCGCTGTTCGCCGGATGGGCGGCCGGCATGGGCTACGGCACCTGGAAGGCGTACGGGCTGGCCAGCCCGGCCACCAAGCACTTCGGCGGGAACGCGGCCGAGATCCCCGGCATCGGCGAGATCGGCTACATCGGCCTGACCGCCTTCGTGCTCAACCTGCTCGTCGCGGTGGTGCTCACCCTGGTGCTGCGGGCGGTCAAGGCGCCCGACGGCCCGGACGAGACCAAGCCCTCCGACTACAGCGCCGAGTCCGGCGAGGACGAGCGGGAGAACGCGCCGGAGCCCGTAGCGGCGCACTGATTGGCCGTGCGCGCGCCCTGTGATCGTGCCGCCTTCTCCGTGAACACTGGAGGAGGCGGCGCGATCATATGTATGAACAGGCGTGCACGCCGGGCACCACCAGACCGGACCGGCATCCGGCCGGAACCTGATCGACCCACGGGGAGCTCGCGGCCATGGCAGAACTCGGCACCACCCTCAACGGCCAACACCAGTCCACCCAGAGCCCGCACCAGACCACCCAGAGCCCGCACCACCACCACGTCACCACCCACCGCCCGGCGTCGGCCACCCGGCTGCCGTCCGTGCTGATCGCCACCCGGCACGGCGAGTCCACCGCCAACGTCGAGTTCCAGCTGGCCGAGGCCGCCGGCGCGCTCAGCGTCCCGATCAGCTGCCGCGACGCCGACATCCCGCTGTCCCTGCGCGGCCAGCAGCAGGCCCAGGCGCTCGGCCGCTGGTGGGCCGCGCTGCCCGGCACCGACCGCCCGCGCAGCGTCTGGTGCTCGCCGTACGTGCGCACCGCCGAGACCGCCCGGATCGCGCTCGCCCAGGCCGCCGGCCTCGGCGCCGTGCCCGTCACCCTGGCCGTCCGCTACGACGAGCGGCTGCGCGACCGCGAACTCGGCGTCCTGGAGATGCTGCCGAAGGCCGCCATCGAGGCCAAGCACCCGGAGGAGGCCGCCCGGCGGCGCAAGATGGGCGAGCTGTACTACCGCCCGCCCGGCGGCGAGTCCTGGGCCGACGTCGCCCTGCGGGTGCGCAGCCTGCTGCGGGACGTCTGCGAGGAGGAGGCCGGCCGGCCCGTCCTGCTGGTCGCGCACGACTGCACGGTGCTGATGCTGCGCTACGCGCTGGACCGGCTCACCGAGCAGCAGCTCACCGCGCTCGGGCCGGTGCACAACTGCTCCACCAGCCTGTGGCGGGCCCAGGACGGGCGGCTGCGGCCGGACCGCTGGAACGGCGTCGACCACCTGGCGCCCGAAGGAAACTGACCGTCGGTCAGTTCACCGCAGTCGCCGCCGGGCCGGCGAAGCCGCGCCGGTAGGCCAGCGGCGTGGTGCCCAGCCGGCGGCCGAAGTGGTGCCGCAGCGCCGCCGCGTTGCCGAAGCCGCAGCGGGCGGCGATCGCGTCCACCGGCTCGGTGGTGGACTCCAGCAGCCGCTGGGCCAGCAGCACCCGCTGCCCCACCAGCCAGCGGTGCGGGGTGGTGCCGGTCTCCTGCTGGAAGCGCCGGGCGAAGGTGCGCGGCGACATGTGCGCCCGGGCGGCCAGCTGCTCGACGCTCGCCTCCTGGTCCGGGTGGTGGCGCATCCAGTCCAGCAGCGGGGCCAGCGAGTCGCCGCCGCCCTCCGGCAGCGGGCGGTTCACGAACTGCGCCTGCCCGCCCTCCCGGTGCGGCGCGACCACCATCCGGCGGGCGATCGCCCGGGCCACCTCGGCGCCCTGCAGCTTGCGCACCAGGTGCAGGCAGGCGTCGATGCCGGCCGCCGTGCCGGCCGAGGTGATCACCGGGTCGTCGTCCACGTACAGGACGTCCGGCTCCACCACCGTCTCCGGGAAGCGCCCGGCCAGTTCGTCGCTGTGCCGCCAGTGGGTGGTGGAGCGGCGGCCGTCCAGCAGCCCGGCGGCGCCCAGCACGAAGGCGCCGCTGCAGATGGACAGCACCCGGCCGCCGCGCGCCACCACCCCGCGCAGCGCCGCCAGCAGCGGCTCCGGGTACTGGCCGCGGATGTCCGAGGCGGTGACCACCACCAGGTCCGCGTCGGCGAGCCGCTCCGGGCCGAACGGGACGTCCACCGCGAACCCGGAGTGGGTGGCGTGCGGCCCGGGGTGGGCTCCGGCCAGCGCGAAGTCGTACCCGGGCAGCCCGTCCGCAGTGCGGTCCAGGCCGAACACCTCGCAGGCGACGCCCAGTTCGAAGGGGTGGACCTCCTCCAGGACCACCGTGACCACGTTCCTCAGCATGCCGCCCAGGATGCCCCGCCCGGCCGGGCGCCGGGAAGGCCCCGGGTGGCAGGATTTCGAGGCAACCCGGCATTCCTGCCACTCGTGGGGCCCGGGGCCGCCCGGCCACAGTGGTGGCCATGGAACCCGGCACCCTCGCAAGCGCACTCGGCCTGGTCGGCGCCGTCGGCGGCTTCGGCCTGCTCGGCGGCCTGATCGGCCGCGAGCTCTCCCGCGGCCCCGCCGCCGGCCGCGACAACTACCACCGCCCCGGCGGCTACCCCGCCGACCCGCACCGCGCCGACCGGCTGCACGGCGCCCCGCCCACCGCCCCCGCAGCCCCCGCCTCCGACCGCACCGCGACCCCCGCTGACCTGCCGGTCCGCCCGACCCCCGGGCTCACCGCCGTACCGGCCTCCGGCACACTGGCCGGATGGACTACCTCATCCGCCACGCCCTCCCCCGGGACCTCGAAGACGCCGGCCGGATCACCGTCGAGGCCTTCGTCGGCGACGGCTACACCCAGCCCACGAGCGGCTACGTCGAGCTGCTCCGCGACGCCGAGCGGCGCTCCCGGGAGGCCGAGCTCCTGGTCGCCGTCGACGCGGCCGACGAACAGGTCCTCGGCTGCGTGACCTTCGCCGTCGGCGGCACCGAGTGGGCCGACATCGCCACCCCGCGGGAGGGCGAGATCCGGATGCTCGCCACCGCCGCCGCCTCCCGCGGCCGCGGCGTCGGCGAGGCCCTGGTCCGCGCCTCGGTCGCCCGCACCCGTGAACTCGGCCTGGCCGGCATGGCCTTCTCCACCCGCCCCGAGATGACCGCCGCCCACCGCGTCTACGAGCGGGTCGGCTTCCGCCGCACCCCCGAGCGCGACTGGGCGCCGTACCCGGGGATGGACCTGATGGTCTACAGCATGGCCTTCTGAACCACGGCCTTCCGGACCACGGTGTTCCACGGCCGCGCGTCCCGGGGCCGCGCGTCCCGGGCGCGCGTCACGGCTTCTTGTCGTACCCGGGCGCGACGTAGACCGTGTACTGGCCGTGGGCCCCGCTCTTCACCACGGTGGCCACCCGGTACCCGGCGGCCTTCAGGGTCGGCTGGACCTCCCGGTCGGTGGCGCCGGTCTGGGTGAAGTCCAGGACGACCACCTTCCACTCGTGCGCCGCGATCCCGGCCTGGATCGCGGGCACCCCGTTCTCCATCCGGCCGGTCCCCGGATCCCGGCGGAACACCGCCACCAGGTCGTGCCACTGCTGCCAGTTGCTCTGCTTGCGCAGGTAGTAGGCGGGGACGTTGTAGTTCTCCACCAGGTAGCGGTCGTCGCCCTTGACGACGTACGGCGCCAGCGCCTCCACGAACTCCTTCGAGTTCGACCACTCGCCGAACATCTCCCGGCCCTGGGCCGACCCGGTCCAGGCCAACGGGCCCACGACCAGCGCGGCCGCCACGATCCCGGCCGTGACGTGGAAGCGGCCCCGCAGCCACAGCACCGCGCGGGCCAGCAGCGCGCCCACCACGATGCACGAGAACCAGGCGCCGAAGTCCACGTGCTTCTGCAGCGACAGCCAGGTGTGGATGCGGATCTGGTTCACCGGCGCCAGCAGACCGGCCACCAGCAGCAGCGCGGCCAGCCAGAACTCCGTCCAGGCCGCACCCCCGGCGCGGCGCGCCCGCACCAGCTGGGCCAGCACCCCGACCAGCGCCACCACCAGCAGCGGGCCGACCCATCGGGCGGCCTCCCCCGCCACGTACGAGTAGGCGTCGTGGCCCGGGGCGCGCTGGAGCGTGGTGTGGTTGAAGCCGTCGACGTACCGTTGGCCGGCCGCCAGGGCCGCGGCGCCGACCGCGGCCACGAAGGTCAGCAGGAGCAGCAGGCCGCGCCGCCAGCGCGCCCAGGCCCGCACCGCGCCGCCCGACCCGGCCAGCACCGCGATCCCGCACACCACCGGCACCCACAGCAGCGCGGCGTACTTGGTCACCCCGGCCAGGGCCAGCAGCAGCCCCGAGCCCACCAGGCTCGGGTACCCGCCCCCGGTGGTCAGCCGGACCGCCAGGTAGCCCGACCAGGCGAGGATCGCCAGCGCCATCGCGTCGTAGGTGGCCAGGCCGCCCAGGAACTGCGTCGGGCCGAGCGCCGCGAAGGCCGCCGCCGCGCAGAAGGCCGCGAGCGAGCCGTACAGCCGCCGGGTCGCCAGGTGGACGGCCAGGGTCGCGGAGAGCATGAACGCCAGGCTGAGCAGCCGGGCGCCGTTCAGCCCGCCGGCGAAGTCCGCCAGGGCGACCACCACCGGGTAGATCAGCGGGGAGCCGGAGAAGAAGGTCTCGTACGTCGACACCGGGGTGCCGTGCCGCAGGTGGGCGATCTCCTGGTACCCGGAGTAGATGTAGGTGCCCTCGTCGATGAAGGCGGTGTTGCTGACGATCAGGTGGTACGAGAGCGCGCCCTGGACCAGCAGCACCGCCAGCAGCGGCAGCCAGTCGGCCCGCAGCGCCGGCCGCGGCGGGTGCGGCACCCGGCGCGGCCCCGGCTTGCGGCGCCGCCCGTCGGGCGCGGGCGCGGACGGCGCCGCGGCCGGGCGGTCCCGCTCGCCCACCGCCACGCCGCCGCCCGGTCGGACCCCGGCGGGGCCCAGGACGGGCTTGCGGGTGGACTCGGGCCGGATCCAGCGGCCGTCCGCGCTCATGAAGTACTGCTCCTATCTGGGGCTCTGCGTCCGGATGCGCCCGGGTCGGGCGCCACACGCTCCGGGGCGCGCGTCGGCCACCCCGCACCGCCGGGGCGGTACGGGGTGGCCGACTGGACGCTCACGGGGCCTCAGGCCCCGGGCCGGTTCAGCCGTTGAGCCAGGCGCCGGTCGGCGGGACCGACGGGGGCGAGCTCGGGCCCGCCACGATCTTGACGACGTCGGCCTCCGGCAGCACCTGGTCCCAGGTCTGGATGTCGGCCACCGCACCGTGCCAGGGGTCGGCCCACTGCCCGTTCGAGCTCAGCCGGCCGACCTGCAGGGTGTTGTTGCCCGACGGCTGCACCCCGGCCGACTTGGCCGAGGCCTGCGGAACGCCGTTGACGTACAGGGTGAGCGTCTGCGACGGGTCGTCGTACACCCCGGTCAGCAGCACCCACTGGTTGACCGTCGCGTCGGCCTTGGACCAGGCGATCGCCGAACCGCCGCCCGGCACCTGGACCTTGAAGTACCACTGGTCGTGCCCGTTGTTGTTGGCCCGGCCCAGCGAGTAGGCGTAGTACTGGCCGTCGCCCTGGCTGACCGCGCTGCGGTTGCCGTCCGGCTTGTCGACCAGCACCCGCGCGGAGACGGTGAAGCTCTTGCTCACGTCGACCACCTGGCCGGAGGTCGAGGCGAACGAGTCCGGGCCGCTGGGCAGCTTGAGGACCTGTCCGGAGAAGCCGCTCATGGTGCCCGGCTTGGCGTCCGCGCCCAGGTTCAGCTCCGGGCCCTTCTTGGCCGCCAGGGTGCCGACGGTCGGCGGGCTGGTGATGCCCTTGACCGGCGGGGCGCTGTTCGTGCCGGACGACGGGCCGGGCGCGGGGGTGCTCGCCGAGACGACCGGCCCCGGCTTCTTGTCGCTGTCCTTCTTGTACAGCCAGAAGCCCGCACCGGCGCCGGCCAGGACCACCACGGCGGTCGCCGCGCCGATCAGCTTGAGCCGGCGGCCGCGCTTGGCGGCCTTGTCGTTGCGCTCGGCCAGCGCCTCCCAGTCCGGCGTGCCGGACGAGGAGGCCGGCGGCGGGAAGCCGGGCTGCTGCTGCCACTGCGGCGCGGGCTGCGGCGGCTGGGCGGCTGCGGGCTGCGCCTGCTGCGGCGGGAACGGCTGCGGCTGGACGGGCTGCGCATGCGGCGGGAACGGCTGCGCCTGCACCGGAGCCGGCTGCGGCGCCACCGGGCCGGGCGCCACCGGCCCCGGCTGCACCGGACCTGGCTGCACCGGAGCCGCCCCACCGGGCTGCGGCACCGGGGGCACCGGCTGGGACGCCCGGGGCGTCGGCTGCTGCGGCGGCGGGACGGGCCCACCGGGCGGCGGCCCGAAGCCGGTCGCGGGGCCGAACGCACCGCTCGGAGACTGCGGTGGCACACCGGTGGCCGGAGCGGGCCCCCCGGCCGGTGCCTGCTGCGGTGGCGGGTAGGGCTGGCCCTCGCCACTCGGTACCGGTCGATCGCTCATGGCCGGAATGCTAGGGCATCGGCCCGACCACGCCCATGGGGGGTGCGCGGACGGAACCGCGGACGAATCCGCGGACGAGACGGCGGGCGAGACGGCGGACGAAACGTCAGCGCCGTCGCGGCCGCGGTCAGGCCCCCTCACCCGACCCCGTTGTACGGGATCCGCCAGCGCTGCGAGACCGAGTCCGTACACGCACGCAGCTGCGCCGCCGTCCCCTCCGCGAGCGCGCCGCCCGCGGTGCCCAGGCACAGGCCCGACTCCTGGTGCGTCAGCCGCCCGCCGGCGGCGGGCACCCAGCGCTGCCCCGGCCCGCCCGTGCACGCGGCCAGCGCGACCGAGGACCGGTCGGCGCCCGGCACCAGGCAGGACGCCCCCGCGCGCAGCGATCCGTCGTTGCCCACCGTCCAGTTGGTCGAGGAGCCCGGGTCGCCGCAGGCCCCGACGGTCACCGCGCCGCCGGCCGGGCCGGCCGGGCCGCCGCCGTGCCGCAGGCAGATCCCCGGCGCCCCGGCCGGGATCTCACCGACCGGCAGGCCGGCCCGGTTGTGGAAGGCGAAGGACTCGCTGCGCAGCCCGGTGCCGCCGCTCCACACCTCGAAGCCCGCCTGTACCCGGCACAGGTAGGAGCCCTTGGGGACGTACCCGCGGGCCATCGCGTCGGCGGTGAACAGCCGCAGGTCGAGGGCCCGGGTGGTGTGGGTGGGCGTGGTGCGCACGTAGCTGATCACGCTGTGCGGGCCGGTGATCGGCGCCTGGAACACGTTGTACGCGGCGTCCCCGAACTGCTGGGCGTCGGCGACCTTGTCCCCGGCCGGGCGCACGCTGTCGGTGGCGTCCAGCCAGACCATCAGCTCGGCGCTCTCCCCCGGCAGGCAGTTGTCCGGGGTGGAGCCGTACCAGAGGTCGAAGGACAGGTTGAAGGAGCCGTTCACCCGGCCGTTGGCGTCCCAGTCGGCGGTCGCGTCGCCGAGCGCGCTGACCGGGACTGGCAGGCCGCTCGCGCCGGGGGCGGTGGAGACGTTGGGGTAGGCGCCCGGGGCCAGCGGGTTCTTCGGCACGAAGTCGCGGGTTCCGGACACCGTGAAGCCGGTGTCGCCCACCGGGTCCACGCACACCGTGCCCGCGGTGTTCCACGGGTTGGGTTCGAGGATCTTCGACCCGCCGTCCAGGGCCAGCTTGGGGAAGGGGGTCTGCGGGGACGAGCACAGGCCCGCCGCCGAGGCACCGGCCGACGGCTGCTGCTCCACCGCCCCGACGTCGCCGCTGCACCCGGCCAGCAGCACGGCGACCGCACCGGACGCGGCGAGCGCCCGCAGTCTCCGCGCCGCGCGCGCGGCCGCACCGAACTCGATCTTCATCACGCTTTCCCCGAACCGTCCTCGCCCCCTGGGCGGCCAACCGTACACAAGTGCTCCACACGCACTCCCGTCGCATCACGATCGGAACTCGATATCGGTTCCGGATGGCCGACGGAAGAGGGGGGAGAGAACTCGCCGCAATCAGTCCCGTACGATCCTGGCGTCCCCCGCACAGCCCGACCGGGCAACGGCCGGCCTGCGGGGAGGGTTCGAATCAACACGGCTTCGGGGGAGTAGAGCACGTGACTGTCACCGAGAGCACGCGACTCGCGGGCAGCGGTCAACCACCCGTCTCCCGGCGCCGCAGCCGGCGCTCCCCGTCCGCCCGCAACCAGTGGGGCCTGCTGCCCCAGCCGCCGGACAACACCGAGAAGTACCTGTACGCCCGCACCCACCTGTGGGTGCTGACCTGCTTCTCCCTGATCAGCTTCGCCTGCATGGTGGCCAGCGAGATCGGCCTGTTCAAGGCGACGCCGTGGTTCCTGGTGTTCGCGCCGCCGCTCGCCTTCACCATCGTCTACTACCTGATATCCCGCTGGGTGCACGGCTTCAACGAGACCTTCGACCTCGCGGCGCACCGCTCCCTGGTCAAGTCCTGGCGGCCCGAGCGCTACCCGACCGTCGACGTGTTCCTGCCCGTCGCCGGCGAACCGATCGAGGTCCTGCACAACACCTGGACCCACGTCGCCCGGCTGCGCGACCAGTACCCGGGCGAGGTCACGCCGTACGTCCTCGACGACAGCAACAGCCCCCAGCTGGCGCAGATGGCCGTCGACTTCGAATTCGTCTACGGCACCCGCGACAAACTCGGCTGGTTCAAGAAGGCCGGGAACCTGCAGTTCGGATTCCGCAACTCCGACAGCGACTACATCCTCATCCTGGACGCCGACTTCGCGCCCCGGCCGGACCTGCTGGACGAGATGCTGCCCTACATGGCGGCCAACCCCCGCCTCGGCATCGTCCAGTCCCCGCAGTTCTTCCGCATCCTCGACTCGCAGAACTGGATCGAGCGCGGCGCGGGCGCCGTCCAGGAGCTGTTCTACCGGACCGTCCAGGTCTCCCGGCAGCGCAACGACGGCGCCATCTGCGTGGGCAGTTGCGCGATCTACCGGCGCGCCGCGCTGGAGGAGAACGGCGGCACCACGCTGATCGGCCACTCCGAGGACGTGCACACCGGCTTCGACCTGCGCAGCCTCGGCTGGGACCTGCAGTACATACCCGTCGCCCTGGCCACCGGGGTCTGCCCCGACAACGTCGGCGGCTTCTTCAACCAGCAGTACCGCTGGTGCACCGGCTCGATGAGCCTGCTCGGCAGCCGGAAGTTCTGGACCACCAAGCTGCGGCCGGTCACCCGCGCCTGCTACCTGTCCGGGTTCTTCTACTACATCCACACCGCGCTGTTCACCGTCGTCTCGCCGCTCGTCCCGATCGTCCTGCTGCTCACCCGCCCCGACCTGGTCCGCTGGCAGAACACCGCCCTGGTGCTGCCCGGCCTGCTCTACGCGACGGTCATCTTCCCGCTCTGGCACCGCAACCCCTACCGGCTGGAGGCCTGGGCCGCCCGCATGATGTACGGCTGGGCGCACGTCTTCGCCATCTGGGACATCGTGCGCCGCGAGCGGATGGCCTGGCAGCCGACCGGCTCCACCGGCGCCAAGAAGAACAAGACCCGGCGGTTCTGGATCGGCGTGATCGTCTGGGGCGGCGGGACCGCCCTGCTCTGGGTGGGCGTGAGCATCTGGCGGATGCTCACCATGGGCCCGCTGAACTTCGCCCTCGTCCTCGCCTCCGGGCTCTTCTACGCCACCATCGTCGGCCGGGTCCTGGTCCAGCCGCGCCCCACGGAAGCAGTGTGATCACCATGACCGCCCACCCCCGACGGACCGGTGTGCTCCGTCGCCGGCTGGCGCTCCCGCTGCTGACCGCGGCCCTGCTGCTGCTCACCGCCTGCGGACCCGAGGACCCCGGCTTCGCGCTCCAGGCGGAGCCCGCCCGGCCCGCGCCGACCGCCACCGGCCCCGGCGCCACCCCGGGCGCCCCCGCCCCCAAGGCGGTTCCCGCGGACGTCCCGTACGACGTCACCCCGCTGCTCAAGCCGAGCCGCAAGTACCTGGGCGTCGCCCTGCCCGACGTCCCCGCCTCGATGGACGCACTGCCCGGCTACACCGCCGCGATCGGCAAGCAGCCCAACGTCCTGGCGTACTACGCCCATTGGCAGGGCGGCTTCGACACCGCCGGGGTGCGCCGGATCCACGACGCCGGGGCCCTGCCGTTCATGGCCTGGGAGCCGTACGACCACTCGCTCGCCTCGATCGCGGCCGGCGACACCGACGGCTACGTGCGCGGCGTGGCCAAGGCCGTCGCCAAGCTCAACCTGCCGATCGCCATCAGCATCGCCCACGAGATGAACGGCGACTGGTACCCGTGGGGCCGCAAGTCGGCCAGCCCCCAGGACTTCGTCGCAGCCTGGCGCCACGTCCACGACATCTTCGACAGCGCCGGCGCGACCAACGTGATCTGGGTCTGGAGCCCCAACATCACCCTCCCCGCGCCCAACACCCGCCTCGCGCCGTACTACCCCGGCGACAGCTACGTCGACTGGGCCGGCATGACCGGCTACTTCACCCGCACCGACCCGGACGCCTTCGACGAGCTGTACGGGCCGACGATGGCCGAGATCCGCGCCTTCTGCAAGAAGCCCTTCTTCATCAGCGAGACCGCCGCCGAACAGGGCAAGCACCAACGCGCCGACACCGACCAGCTGTTCTCCGGGCTGGAGGCGCACGACGACATCGTCGGCTTCATCTGGTTCAACATGGTCAAGCGGGCGGACTGGCGGGTCGAATCCGTGCCGGACACCCTGGCCACCTTCAAGAAGCGCGTGTCCGACCCCCGCTACGGCTTCGACATCCGGAACCCACGATGAGCGCAGATCCCGAGTCCTTCCCGCCCCGCCCCGGCGCCGCCGAGGAGCCGTCCATGGACGTGTTCGCGCCCCGTCGGGCGCCCGGTGCCGGGCGCCGCCGGGCGGCCGGTGCCGGTGCTGCGACCGGTGCCACGCCTGCGGCCGGTGCCGGTGCCAGTGCCGCGACCGGTGCCGTGGCCGTCGCCGTGGCCAACCCCGACGGCATCGAACTGGCCCCGTACTCCATCCCCCAGGTCCCCGCGATCGGCTGGGACCCGGCCTCCAGCCCCCGGCGCCGCTGGATCGCCCGCGGCCTGCTCGGCGCCGTCCTGGCCGTCCAGGCCGCGCTCTCGCTGCGCCTGCTCGCCGCCGCGCACCCCGACGAGGCCGCCGCCATGGTCGCCGGCCGCCAGCAGCTCGCCCACCTCCTGCACGGCACCCCGGTCACCACCGACCTGATCGACCGCATCCCCGGCTCCCCGTGGCTCTACCCGCCGCTGGCCGGCGCCGCCGCGAACGCGGACGGCATCTGGGGCACCCGGCTGCTCAGCCTCGGCTTCGGCCTGCTCACCACGGTGCTGCTGTACTCGCTGACCCGGCGGCTCTTCAACGAACGGGTCGCGATCTGCGGCATAGCCGCCTACGCCGTACTGCAGTCCACCGTCGTGGGCGGCTTCTACGGCGCCCCCGAGGCCCTCGCCGTCCTGCTGGTCGCCCTCGCGGCCTGGCTCACCGTGTTCACCGCCCGGCGCTCCCCGGCCCTGGCCCTGACCGCCGCCCCGGCCCTCGCGCTGGCCTGCGCGGTCGCCTACTCGGCGGTCCTCGCCGTCCCCGCGCTGGTGGCCCTGGCCCTCGCCGTCGCCCGGCCGCACCGCCGACCCGGCCCGGCCGCCCTGCGCGCCCTGCTGCTGGCCGTCGGGACGGCGGTCCTGCTGCTGCCGTACGGCCTGCTGGGGAAGGTCGCGGGCTGGTCCCCGTCGTCCGGCGCCGCCCCCGGCTCGGCCGGCCCGATCCTGCTCGGCACCCTCCAGTGGGCCGGCCTGTTCACCGTCCTCGCGGTGGCCGGCACGGTCTCGTACGCGCGCCGCGAGCAGCTGACCGAGCACGACTCGCCCGAGGGCGACCGCGTCGCCCCCACCCGCGCCCAGCGGGCCCTGCTCGGGGCCGTGCTGACCGCCACCGCGCTGCTGGTCCCCGCCGTCCACCTGTGGACCGGCACCTCCGGCGCGCTGTTCCGCCACCTCGGCTACGGCATGCTGCTCGCCGCCCCGATCGCGGGCCTCGGCCTGACCCGGCTGGTCGGAGCCCACTTCCGCCACCCCCAGCTGGGCATCCTGGTCTGGGTCGCGCTGCTGGCCCTCGGCATGGAGCAGTCCGCCCTGCGCTACCAGAACGGGCCCGACTCCGGCCGCCTGCTGGCCGTCCTGCGGGCGCACACCGTCCCCGAGGGCCACTACCTCACCGAGGTCGACGGACTCGCCGAGTACTACCTGGGCGGCGTCAGCAGACCCGAGCAGTGGGTCTCGGCCCGGGCCGGCACGGACTACCGCGACGGCGCCGGAAAACAGCACCACGGAGTGGACGGCAGCACGGCCGCGATCCGGGACGGCTGGTTCACCGTGGTCGTCCTCGACAGCACCGCGCCGGAGGCCACCGACCGGGCGCTGAGCGCCGCGCTGAACACCGGCGGGCAGTACCGGCTGATCGCCCAGTTCACCTCCCCGACCGGCGATTCGAGCACGTACAAGGTGTACCTGAAGCACTGACGGGCCGTCGGAGCCACCGACGCGCGCGACACGACAGGCACAACATGTGGTGCCGCCACAGCCTGCCGCCACTACATGTATGCTCGCTTCTGCTGTCGATGCAGGGGAACCCGGTGGGAATCCGGGACTGCCCCGCAGCGGTGTGCGGGCGGCTCCAGCAGCCGTACCGCGAGTCCGAGTACCTGCCGAACAGCGTGCGCCACGGCCCTCCCGCAGAGGCCGCGCCAAGCACCAGCACCACCCCTCCGGGCCTCGCGGGCGGGCCGGGGAGACACCTCGCGCGACGCTTTTTTGCGTTCGCGCCGTGCTCCCCTGCCCAGATCGGCCCGGTGACCCCGATCACCGCCGCACGATCGCCGCCAGGAGAGAGCGCCTTGACCACCGCTGCCTCAGTCACCCTGCCCGCCCAGGGCTCCGGTACCGCCTTCACCGACCCGACGGTCTCCGACCCCGGCGGTGCTCTCCTGCGGCTGCTCACCGACCGCAGCACCGACCTCACCGAGGTCGACCCCGGCCATGTCGCCGCCGCCGCGCTGCGCGGCCGCCACGCCGGCTCGGACTTCGCCGAGCTGCGCGGGCTGGCCGTGGACGCCGCCGCGTCGATGATCGCCGAGGACCCCCAGTACTCGAAGCTGGCCGCCCGCCTGCTCGCCCTGGAGATCGTCGACGAGGCGAACAGCCAGGGCTCGACCTCCTTCTCCGCCTCGATCGCCGTCGGCCACGCCGAGGGCCTGATCGGCGACACCACCGCCGCCTTCGTCGCCAAGCACGCCGAGGCCCTCGACGCGCTCATCGACACCAAGGGCGACGACCGCTTCGAGTACTTCGGCCTGCGCACCGTCCAGTCCCGCTACCTGCTGCGCCACCCGATCACCCGCAAGGTCATCGAGACCCCGCAGCACTTCCTGCTCCGCGTCGCCTGCGGCCTGGCGGTCGGCGACTCCGAGCAGTCGGTGCGCGAGGTGTCCGAGCTGTACGGCCTGATGAGCCGCCTGGAGTACCTGACCTCCTCGCCGACGCTCTTCAACTCCGGCACCCGGCACCCGCAGATGTCCAGCTGCTACCTGCTGGACTCGCCGCTGGACAACCTGGACTCGATCTACAACCGCTACGCGCAGATCGCCCGCCTCTCCAAGCACGCCGGCGGCATCGGCCTGTCCTACTCGCGCATCCGCTCGCGCGGCAGCCTGATCCGCGGCACCAACGGCAAGTCCAACGGCATCGTCCCCTTCCTGCGCACCCTCGACTCCTCGGTCGCCGCCGTCAACCAGGGCGGCCGCCGCAAGGGCGCGGCCTGCGTCTACCTGGAGACCTGGCACGCCGACATCGAGGAGTTCCTGGAGCTCCGCGACAACACCGGTGAGGAGGCGCGCCGCACCCACAACCTCAACCTGGCCCACTGGATCCCGGACGAGTTCATGCGCCGCGTGAACGCCAACGCCGAGTGGTCGCTGTTCTCCCCCGCCGACGTCCCCGAGCTGGTCGACCTGTGGGGCGCCGACTTCGACGAGGCCTACCGCAAGGCCGAGCTGGCCGGCAAGGCCGTCCGCACCATCCCGGCGCAGACCCTCTACGCCCGCATGATGCGCACCCTCGCGCAGACCGGCAACGGCTGGATGACCTTCAAGGACGCCTCCAACCGCGCCGCCAACCAGACCGCGCTGCCCGGCCGCACGGTGCACTCCTCCAACCTGTGCACCGAGATCCTGGAGGTCACGGACGACTCCGAGACCGCCGTCTGCAACCTGGGCTCGGTCAACCTCGGTGCCCACGTGGCCGTCGGCGCCTCCGCCGACGACCTGCTCGGCGCGATGGACTGGGAGCGCCTCGACGCCACCGTCCGCACCGCCGTCACCTTCCTCGACCGCGTGGTGGACATCAACTTCTACCCGACCACCGAGGCCGGCACCTCCAACTCCCGCTGGCGGCCGGTCGGCCTCGGCGTGATGGGCCTCCAGGACGTCTTCTTCAAGCTGCGGATCGACTTCGACTCCGCCGAGGCCGCCCGGCTCTCCACGCTGATCGCCGAGCGCATCATGCTCACCGCCTACGAGCGCTCCGCCGACCTGGCCGAGCAGCTCGGCCGCCACGAGGCCTACGGCGAGACCCGCGCCGCCCGCGGCGAGCTGCACATCGACCACTTCCCGAGCGCCGCGCCGCAGTGGGGCGAGAAGTGGGACGCGCTGCGCGCCCGCATCGCCGAGACCGGCCTGCGCAACTCGCTGCTGCTCGCGATCGCCCCGACCGCGACCATCGCCTCCATCGCCGGCGTGTACGAGTGCATCGAGCCGCAGGTGTCCAACCTGTTCAAGCGCGAGACCCTGTCGGGCGAGTTCCTCCAGGTCAACCCGTACCTGGTGCGCGAGCTCAAGGACCTCGGCGTCTGGGACCAGCAGACCCGCGACTCGCTGCGCGACGCCAACGGCTCGGTGCAGGAGCTGGGTTGGCTGCCCGCCGAGGTCCGGTCGCTGTACCGCACCGCGTGGGAGCTGCCGCAGCGCGCCCTGATCGACCTGGCCGCGGCCCGCATGCCGTACCTCGACCAGAGCCAGTCGCTCAACCTGTTCATGGCCGCGCCGACCATCGGCAAGCTCAGCTCGATGTACGCCTACGCGTGGAAGGTCGGTCTCAAGACCACCTACTACCTGCGCTCGCGCCCCGCGACCCGGATCGCCCAGGCCGCCTCGGGCGCCGCCCGCGCCGCCGCGCCCGTGCCGGTGTCCGTGAACACCCCGACCCTCACGCCGGAGGAAGAGGCCGCGCTGGCCTGCTCCCTGGAGAACCCCGAGTCCTGCGAGGCCTGCCAGTAATGACCGCCGACGACCGCAAGATGCTGCTCGACCCCGGCTTCGAGCTGACCCTGCGCCCGATGCGCTACCCGTCGTTCTACGACCGGTACCGCGACGCGATCAAGAACACCTGGACCGTCGAGGAGGTGGACCTGCACTCCGACGTCGCCGACCTGGCGAAGCTCAGCGAGGGCGAGCGCCACCTGATCGGCCGCCTGGTCGCCTTCTTCGCGACCGGTGACTCGATCGTCGCCAACAACGTGGTGCTGAGCCTCTACAAGCACATCAACTCCCCGGAGGCGCGGCTGTACCTGTCGCGCCAGCTGTTCGAGGAGGCCGTCCATGTGCAGTTCTACCTGACGCTGCTGGACACCTACCTTCCGGACCCGGAGGACCGCAACGCGGCCTTCGCCGCGGTGGAGAACATCCCCTCCATCCACCAGAAGGCCCAGTTCTGCTTCAAGTACATGAACGCGGTCGACCACATCGACTCGCTGCAGACCAAGGAAGACCGGCGGGCCTTCCTGCTGAACCTGATCTGCTTCGCGGCGTGCGTCGAAGGCCTGTTCTTCTACGGCGCGTTCGCGTACGTGTACTGGTTCCGGAGCCGTGGCCTGCTGCACGGTCTCGCGACCGGCACCAACTGGGTGTTCCGCGACGAGTCCATGCACATGGACTTCGCCATGTCGGTGGTGGACACCGTCCGCGAGGAGGAGCCCGACCTCTTCGACGACGAGATGGCCAAGCAGGTCACCGAGATGCTGGAGGAGGCCGTCGAGGCCGAGCTCCAGTTCGCCCAGGACCTCTGCGGCGACGGCCTGGCCGGCATGAACACCGACTCCATGCGCCAGTACCTGGAGGCCGTGGCCGACCAGCGCCTCGCGCGACTCGGGATGCCGATCCGCTACGGGTCCACCAACCCGTTCGGCTTCATGGAGCTCCAGAACGTCCAGGAGCTGACCAACTTCTTCGAGCGCCGCGTGTCGGCGTACCAGGTCGCGGTCGAGGGCACCGTCGCCTTCGACGACGACTTCTAAGTCAACAGCGTTCAGCAAGACAGCGGAGCTGCCGTCCCACGGCAGCTCCGCTGTCGGTTCTCGGGGGATAGCTCAGTAATGTCCAAGCTCCAACAACACGTGATCGACGGCCCGTTCGGACCGATCCAGGTCAGCCACGACCGCTGGCCGTCCGTGGTGGCCCGGGTCCAGGGGGCGGGAATGCCCACCGTCACCGTGGTGCCCGACCGCGACCACGGCGCGATGAACATCAACGGCCACAATGTGCCGACCACCCGGAAGTCCCGCTCCCGCACTGCCGTGGTCGGCGACCGCACCTACGAGCTGCGGTCCACCAACCTGCGCCGGGCGGAGCTGCGCCGCAACGGGCTGCTCATCGCCCACGCGCGCGGCACGTACCGGTCGTACGCCCCCGGCCGCACCATCCCCGGCCTGGACGCGAAGGTGACGTGGTCCCAGGGCATCGACCCCACCGATGTAGCCGTAGGCCAGTCCATGGTCATCGGCTTCGGCGCCGGCGCCCCGGGCATGATTTTGAGGACCATCTTCTTCTGGTACGACAACCTCAGCTGAACCGCACTTCGTCCACGCTGCCACCCAAAGCAACGATCAGTGACTTGAGGCAACACCTCGCGCCAAAACATGCGAGAAGTGTACACTTCTGCCATGAGTGAGACTCTGCCCATGACCGAGGCGCGAGCGAGATTCGGCACTCTGGTACGCCGCGCCTCCCACAGCCGCGAACGCATCACCATCACCGACCACGGCCAGCCCGCCGCCGTGCTCATCAATCCGCAGGAGCTCGCCGATCTCGAAGACGAGCTCGCAGTCGCCCGCTACCGCGCCCGCCAGGCCGAGGGCACTGTCGCGAGCGTTCCCCACGAGGACGTCCGGTCCCTCCTGGGCCTGGAGCGTGAATGACCTACCAGATCACCTGGGACGAGCCTGCGATCAACGCAGCCGCCCGGTTCCTCAAGGATGACGCGGACGGGCTTCGCCAAGTCATGGACGCCGTCGACCTTCTGGCCGACGACCCCCGACCGGCAGGCTCAGCACCCTATGGCTCCCCGGATCTCCGCCGGATCCACATCGGCCGGTACCGCGTTCTGTACGAGGTCGCGGAGCAAACGGTGACCATCGCGGTCATCCATATAGGCCGCATCATCTGAGTTCGCCAGCAGGGGTGCCCCGCACGGCCACAGCCCGTGCGGGGCACCCCTGTTGTTTCAGTCGGCCGGAAACTCCCCGGACTTGACCCCGGCCACGAAGGACGCCCAGGCATCAGCCGGGAAGAGCAGAACCGGCCCACCCAGGTCCTTCGAGTCCCGGACGGGCACAACCCCAACTACGCCTATGGCTATCTCCACACAGTTGCTCTGCGCACCTGAGAACGATGATTTTCTCCAGATGAGGTCAACGGCCGCACCCTGGGGGACGCTACTCATCGCTGTCATCTCCTTTCGCAATGCGCTCGATGAACGCAATCGACTCCTTGCGGGGCAGCGACTCGGCCAGACCCCGCCGGAACAGGCTGGAGTACTTGAAGACCTCGCCTGGCTCCTCGATGTAGAGCGTGCTGAATCGCCTCGGACAGAACAGCCGAGACCGTCGCCCGCAGGGCTTCCATGTCTCCGGCCTAGCGGGAGGCGGCGGCGTGCCGCGCCGCGGCTTCGTCCTGGAGCCGATACCTCAGCAGTAGAGCCACCAGCACGAATCCCTGCGTAGGAAGTCGGCCGGGCCGACTTCCTACGCAGGGCGCCCGTCTACTCCTCCCACCACTCCTCCGCGCAGAACTGGACCTCACTGAGCATGGTGTCCCCGGCCCTGACGGCCCGGACGTACCAGTTCTCCCCGTCCGGCCCCTGGTCTCCGGTGGGCAGGATGCGCAGACCCATACCCTGGCCCTCGATGTACTGGCAGAGCTCCGCTTCGACCTCGGACACCGGCCTGCCGATCAGCCGGACGCCCTCCCACTCCACCTGCGGCCCGGCGAACGCGTGTACCGTCACGGCCCCCAGCACCGGAGCATTCGACCAGTACCCGTAGTGAGCCGTCACCCCGAGCCCGTCGAAGACGTCCTCGGACAGGAACCACTGCCCCGCCTCGGGCGGGAGCCGAGACCAGCTCTCCGGGAAGGACCCTCGCCGCACAGCCGGTTCCGCACCGCTCAGCGCCGCCGCCACCTGCGACGGAGTCATCCCGAACCGCAGCGGGCCGACACTCTCCAGTGGCACGCATCCCCAGCGGGGACGCTCCCGGCCCGGAGTCACCGGCCGCTCACCGGACTCCGCTTCCCATTCGCGGACGCCCCTCCAGCGGACGACCGGCTCGGCCCCGGACGGATCCTCGGCAAGCTCGGGCCCGACCAGCAGGGCACTGGTGATCGCTCGGCTCGTCCGCTCGATGTGCCCCGCAACTGCCACCTTCCATTCGTGCGTCGCACCCATCGACACCCCCCAAGCGGCCACCTCCGGTTCACCGCCCCGGTTCACCCGGACCGGCGCCCCTTCCACGCGGGCGAGTTCGAGGAGGTCCGCCCGCAGCTCCGACGGGACCCGAGCGATCAGCTCGACGTCGCGCAGCCCCACCGACGGGCCTCGCAGCCCGTCTACCGCCACCGCGACCAGGGACGGCCCCGGCCCGTAGAACGCGGTCACACCCAGATCCCTGTAGTGGCGCCACGGCGCCTGCTCGTCCGCGCTCCACGAGGAGCCGGCCGCCGTCCCCTCCAGAGCCGCCTCGACTTCCCGGGGCCGCATCCCGAACCGCAGCGGCCCCACCCCCACCAGCGGATCGAGCACCCACCGCGCCCACTCCTCCCCCGGCTTCCTGTTCCACCAACTCACCGTCGCCCCCCCACACAGAACCGCTCCGCCCGATCCCGGCTCGACCCGCCGATGATCTTCCTGGCACCCTAAGCACCCCCAGCGACAACCTGTGCGGAGCACCGGCCCGGTGAGGGCAGACCCCGAAGGGCCCGGCCTGCTGGCCGGGCCCTTCGGGTTTGCCGCCTACCGGTGCTGGGCGCCGGGTCTCACTTGAGAGTGGGCAGGTAGGGGTAGCAGCCGTAGTAGTCCTTGGTGGCCTCGATCATGACGTCGCCGGTCCTCGGGCCGACGACGCCGTCCTTGTCCAGGCCCGCCCACGTCTGGATGGCCACGATCGCCCCGTAGGTGTCGGGGCCGAACGAGCCGTCCACGTCGATCGTGTGGTAACCGGTCTGGTAGTGCAGGTCGTTGGAGATCTTCTGGACGCACTTCACGCTGTTGTACGCGTTGCTCTTGCCGTAGCCGACCCAGAGGGAGCCCGAGTTGGGCACCGCCTGGGCGGTCCCGCCCATGAGGCCGACGGTGACCAGGGCGGCGGTCGCGAACAGGAACGCGCCGCGCCGCTTCATGGAGGTGCTGCTCAAGGAAACCCCTAGTCCGTCGTTCAACTGATCATCGAAATTTGGACTATACGAGTTTCCTACTGACGGGTCACCAGCATTTGTCCGGAGCGCCCGTCAGAGCGCGAACCGAACGTCCGTCAGCCGCTCCGCCATCACCCCGGCCCTCGACGCCACCCCGCGCCGGCGACCGCCGCGCACCGCGCGCCGCCCGTCCGACTGAACTCCCGAGCCACACCGGCACCATCCGCATGCGTACGACCCGACCCCCGCTACGGTCCGGCGCACAGCCGAACGCGCACAGCCGAACGAAAGGGGTCCCCTCGTGAGGACCGGAATCCTCGACTACGAGAGCGACGCGATCGCCCAGCTCATGAGCATGGCGGAGGAGGACTGGACCGAGCAGGAGCTCAAGGACGCCCTCCAGCGGGCGATCATGCTGGAGGTGTCGACCATCCCGCCGTACGCGACCGCCCTGTGGTCGATCACCGCCCAGAACGACGGCCAGCCGGTCCGGGGCTCCCTCCACGACATCATCTTCGACGAGATGTTCCACTTCGGCCTGGTCTGCAACATGCTCACCAGCATCGGCGGCACCGTCGTCCTGACCAACCCGCTCACCGTCCCCAAGTACCCGGGCGAGCTGCCCGGCGGCGTCAATCCCGGCCTGGTCGTCTACCTCAGCGGGCTGACCCGCGAGTCGGCCGGGCTCTTCGCCGCCATCGAGAAGCCGGAGAACCCGCTCGCCTTCGCCGCCGACGGCAACACGATCGGCGCCTTCTACCAGCGCATCGCCGATGTCTTCCCCAAGTACGCCCATCTGCTCACCGGCCGGCGGCAGGTGGAGTTCTCGCTCGGCACCAACCGCGACATCGTCGCGATGAACACCATCGACGACGTGCTCAAGGCGATCCACGTCATCCAGACCCAGGGCGAGGGCACCACCGCCTCCCCGCAGGACCCGTTCCCCAGCGCCCCGGGCGAACTCGCCCACTACTACGCCTTCAAGGAGATCGCCGTCGGCAGGAAGCTCGTCCAGAACCCCACGACCAAGATGTGGGAGTTCACCGGCGCCGACGTCCCGCTGCCGGACACCTCCCCGGTCGCCCGGGTGCCCAGGGGCGGCTGGCCCCGCCAGGGCGACCCCGACTCGCCCGACCAGCCCACCGCCGCGCTGCTGGACGCCTTCAACCAGCACTACAGCGACATGCTGCACGCCCTCGAACACGCCTGGGGCGACGACCCGTCCCAGATCGGCACCGCGATCGGCCTGATGGGCCGACTGCGCGGCACGGCCCAGCAGATCGTCGGCGTCAAGCTGCCCGCCGACCCCCGCTCCACCTACGGCCCGGAGTGGCTCCTGGTGTAGCCGCAGGGCGGCGAAGGCCGGTGCGGACGGACCGCACCGGCCTTCGCCGACCAACTACCGTCCAGCCGTTACTCGTTCGGCACGGTCGCGTACTTCGCGGTGCCCTCGGCCATCTGCTTCAGGGCGTCCTTGCGGTCCCGCTTCGACAGCTTGTCGATGTAGAGGGTGCCGTACAGGTGGTCGGTCTCGTGCAGCAGGCAGCGCGCGAAGAAGCCGGTGCCCTCGACGCGGATCGCCGTGCCGTCCTTGTCGACGCCGGTCACGGCCGCGTAGTCGGGGCGTGCCAGCTCGGCGTAGGCGGTCGGGACGGACAGGCAGCCCTCGTTGCTGTCGTCGAGCACGCGGCGCCGGTCGGCCGGGTACTCCTCCAGCTTCGGGTTGATCACGTGGCCGATGTGGCGCACACCCTCGTCGTCCGGGCAGTCGTAGACGAAGACCTTGAGGTCGACGCCGATCTGGTTGGCGGCCAGGCCGACCCCCTCGGCGGCGTACATCGACTGGAACATGTCGTCGATCAGCGCGGACAGTTCGGCGTCGAACGCGGTGACGTCCTTGACCTCGCGGTGCAGGACGGGGTTGCCGACCACGGTGATCGGACGCGCGGTGCCCTTGGTGAGGTCAGGCTCCTCACCGATCACCTTCGCGGGGGCCTCGGCCGCCGCTCCCTCCACGTCGTGCTCGTGCTGGTGGTCGTGCTGCTCCGCCATTGTCTTCCGCTCCCATAGGTCTACGCGTACCTCACCAGGGTACTCAGCGGGCTCAGCAGACCTCTTCGAGATCCCGGTAGGCCCTGGTCGCGGGGGCGGCCGCGACCCAGCGGTCCAGCAGGGTGCGGACCAGGTCCGCCGGGGCGGCGAGTCCGCACTCGCGCTCGACCAGCCAGGACATCCCGGCCGCGCCGCCCTGGCTGAGGTGGCTGAGGTGCCCGGGGTGGGCGGCGTCGCCGTCGTCGTGGGGGTCGTGGTGGGCGACGATGCCGTCGTCGGAGGCCATCCGGCTCTCCGAGCAGGCGCGGCACAGCAGCCGCACCGAGGAGGTCCAGTCCTCGGCGGCGTAGCCGGCGTCGGCGACCAGCCGCTCCAGCGCGTCCCGGTCGCCTGCGGTGGCGGCCTGCAGCAGCACCACGTAGGTCGGCACCGGGGAGGGCGCCCACAGCTCGATCTCGTCGAAGACGGGGTACGCGACGCCGTCGGTGACCCGTTCGCCGTGCGGGGCGCCGTCGTGCAGCACCACCTCGCCCCAGCGGCGGCCGGAGGAGGGCAGCGGGATGGACAGCACTTCGATCCGGGCGGGGTCGAGGCGCCGGCCCCAGACCACCTCGGACTCGCCCTCGGGGGACAGCCGCACCGGGGTGGTGCCGAGGTCCAGGCTGACCGGGCCGTCCCCGCCCGGGCCGCCGGGCAGCTTCAGCCCGTACGCCTGCCAGGCGCGGCGGGCCAGCGGCCAGTCCTGCAGCGCGGTGGCGGTGATGCCGAGGTTCCACCAGTCGGGGGCGCCGTGTTCGCGGTCGAGCAGGGCCACGGCGCGCAGACCGGCCGAACGGGCCTGCTCCCAGTCGCGGCGGAACTTGTGCAGCAGGGCGAGGTTGAACCAGGAGTCGGACAGCCAGGGCTCCAGATCGGCGGCCATCACCAGCAGGGCGCCGGCGTCCTCGTAGCGGCCGTCGCCGATCAGCGTGAAGGCCCGGTCGGTCGTCTGCCGCCAGGTGGCGGACGGCCGGTGCCGTGCCCGGTGGAAGATCCTCACGTTCGTCCCTGCCGTCGTCGTCCGCTCAAGTCCCGTACCGCCGGGCCCGACCCGTCCTCGACGGGGCCCGGGTCCCGGTGTTCCGGGTCGGTGTTCCACGCTACGACCGCATCCAACCACGCCCGCCCCCGCCCGCGCTCCCCACCGCCGAGGTTGGGGACCGCCCCTCCCCAGCCTGCCCGTCGGAGCGCACCTCCTCAACCCCGGACGGGCCCCGCTCGACCGCGCCCCGACCGGACCGGTACGGTTCCCGGCCCCGTTTCACCCCAGCTCAGCCCGGCACCGCACCGGTTCACCACGGCTCGACCCGGACCGCCGTGCCCGCCACCCCGTGGGCGCCCGCGCCTCAGCCCCGGCCCTGCCCGCCGACCCGGGCGAGCGCGTCCACCACCCGGGCGTCGTAGACCCTCCCGCGCCCCAGCCGCAGCACCTCCAGGGCCTCCAGCCGCCCCACCGCCTCGCCCAGGCCCCGGCCCCGGGCCGCGGTGAGCAGGTCGTCGTGGGCGTTGGCGACCCGGATGATCCGGGCGGCCAGGGGCACCGGGCCGTCGCCGCCCGCCGGCCCGGGGCAGGGGTCGGCCAGTCGGGCGACCTGCTCGGCGACCTGCCGGGGCACCCCGGTGCGGCTGATCACCTCGCTCCCCAGCCGGGCGATCCGCTGCTGCTCGGCGCAGGACAGCAGCGCGGTGGCGCCGTCCGGCACCGGTTCGACCAGGGACAGCTGCCCGACGTCGTGCATCAGCGCCGCGTACTCCAGCAGAGCGAGCTCGCGGGTGCCCAGCCCCAGCTCGCGGCCGAGCGCGCACGCCGTGTCCGCGACCCGGCGCGCGTGCCCGTGCGGGGTGTAGCCGGCGACCTCGGTGGCCCGGGCGAGGCTGGCGATGGTCTGCCCGGTGGTGGCCCGCACCGCGGCGGCCCGCCGGAAGGACACCTGGGCGAGCAGCAGCGGGGTGCAGAACAGCGGCAGCGCCCACAGCCCGACCTCACCGGCCGCGAGGCTGACCAGCATCCCGGTGGCGACGATCGCCGAGCCGATCCCGAACAGCGAGCGCAGCTCGTCCTCCAGCGCGGCCGGGAACCGCAGCCCGGTCGCGGAGGCGCGCAGCAGCGCCGCCAGGGTGGCGTCGCAGAGCGTGGCCAGCGCGGCGACGGCGGTCAGGAAGGCCCCGTAGGCCGGGCCCTCGGGCGAGAAGCGGTCGACCAGGCCGCCGTTGTAGAGCGGCTGGAAGACGGCGGCGGCGAAGCCGACCGCGAGCAGCCGGCGGGCGGCGCTGTCCCGGCGCGCCGGGTCGGCCCAGGGCGGGCGCCGGTGCGGCCGCCCCGGGCGGCGCGGCAGCGCGAGCCCGGGCAGCCAGCCCAGCAGCAGGCCGGTCCCGGTCACCGCGACGACCTGGAGCGTGCCGTGCGCGGTCGGCACCCCGCGCAGCGGCCCGAGCAGGGCGTACGCCAACGCGCCGGCCGCGCCGATGGGCGCCTGTTCGCGGTCCCCCGGGAGGGTGATCCGAACGCATTCGCCGAGGGCGATCAGCGCGGTGAACGCCAGCGCGACCCGCGGTTCGGCGATCCCGCGCACCGCGACCGCGCCGAGCGCGAGCACCAGCAGCGCGGCGGCCGCCGTGTGCACGGCGCTCGCGGTGGGCCCGCGCGCCGCCCGAACGCGGCCGCCGGCGCCCTGACCGACGCCCTGACCAGCAGCCTGGCCGGCGCCCTGGCCGGCGGCCACGGCCCCGGGGTCCGGGCCGGGCCCGGTCACGGCTGCCCGGCCGCGGGGCGGGTGCCGCCCCGGGCGGGCACCCGCCCGGGCGCGGCCCGCACCGGCTCGGGCACCCCGAGCGGGATGTCCGGGACGGCCCGCACGCAGTCCTCGGAGTGCACCACCGGCTGCCAGCCGTGCACGGCCAGCGCGTCGATCAGCGCCCGCACCATCACCGGGTCGAACTGGCTGCCGGAGCAGCGCTCCAGTTCGGCCACCGCCTCGGCGACGGGGCGTCCGCGCCGGTAGGAGCGGGTGGAGGTCATCGAGTCGAAGGCGTCGGCGACCGAGATGATCCGGGCGAACTCCGGGATCCGCCCGCCCGCCAGCCCGCTCGGGTAGCCGCGACCGTCCATCCGCTCGTGGTGGTGCAGGATCCCGGAGTGCGCCTCGCCGAGGAAGTCGATGCCGCGCACCAGCTCGTACCCGTACACCGGGTGGACCTCCACCGCGCGGCGCTCGTCCTCGCTGAGGGGACCGTTTCTGCGCAGCAGCTCGGTGGCCACGCCGAGCTTGCCGACGTCGTGCAGGATCCCGGCGAAGCGCAGGGTGCGCAGCCGCTCGGGCTCCATGCCGAGCTGACCGGCGATCAGCACCGAGGCCCGGCCGACTCGTTCGCTGTGCCCGCGGGTGTACGCGTCCTTGATCTCCACCGCCTGCACCAGGGACTGCACGGTGGCCTGGTGGGCGTCCCGCTCGCGCTGGCCCTGGGCGAACACCCAGGCCGAGATGGACAGCGGCAGCAGGGCCAGCAGGGCGGCGAACGCCCCGTACGGGCCCTGCCAGAGCACCGCGACCATCAGCCCGCCGGCCGCGTGCACCAGTACCGGCAGCCCGCACACCGAGCAGGCGCCGCGCAGCACCTCGGCGGCCGGCCGGCCCTCGCTGAGCAGCACCATGACGCCCACCACCAGCCCGTTGACCAGGCAGAACGCGCCGACGGCGGCGAAGCCGGGCAGCAGCGCGGCCGGGAAGCGGGAGCCGAGCAGCAGCTGCGGGCCGTGCAGCAGGCGGAAGGCGACCGAGGAGGCGAAGGCGCACAGGGCGAGCTGGGAGCCGTTGAACAGCTGACGGCGGCGGCAGCCGGGGCCGGTGGGGCCGCCGAGCAGCGCGGCGGGGGCGGCGACCAGGGCGGCAGCGGCCGGCGGGAGCATCAGCACCCCGGCGAACAGCACTGGGAAGAAGGCGTTCACCCCGGGGCGGGCGGGCACCCGTCCGGCGGGCGCGGGGCGGCGCAGCAGCCGGCGCAGGAGGAGCGAGCAGGGGGTGGGCAGGCCCTGGGCGAGCGACTCCCAGCAGCCGTGCAGGAAGCCGAGCAGCCCGACCTTGGGCCAGTCCGTCGGGTGGCCGAGCCAGCGCGGCACCCCGGGGGTGACGGCCTCCGGCAGCAGCGGCAGCAGGCAGCACAGGGCCGCCACCGGGACGGCCGCCAGGTAGCGCGCAGCCCCCTGCGGCAGGGTCGCGCCTCCACTGTCGGTAGCGATCTCGACCTCCCCGCCTCCGGGCACCGTGTTGCCTCAGCCCGCCGGGGTGACCGGCGGTGAGCGTCCGTCAGGAGGATAGGCCGCTGTCCGGGCACGGGGACGCATGATCGCGCAATGGCGCAGTTGGCGCACCGCCAACTCACTCGAACGAGTGACGGCGCACGCGAGCAGAACGGGAGCGGTCCCGGGAGCGCATGCTCCCGGGACCGCTGAACTCCCTGCCCGAACCGTTCCGCCCCGCCCTCGCCGGCGGGCCGTACGGACCGCTCGCCGGACTACTCGGCCGGCGCACCGGCCTCGACCGGCGCACCGGGGCGCACGCCGGGCTCCTCGCCCGCGCCCTCATGCGCCTGCGCCGGCCTGGGCGCCGGGCGGGCGGACTCGACGTGCACCTCGACCGAGGTCTCCACGGCGACCACCACCGGCTCCCCCGAACGCTGCCCGGCCCGGATCGAGTCGATCCTGGCCAGGACCTTGCTGCGCAGGTCCGTCGGGGTGTCGTCGCAGCCGCAGGACCGCTTGATCAGCGCCTTGATCGCCTGCTCCAGCCCGTACTGCTTCAAGCAGGGCGAGCACTCCTCGAAGTGCACGCGCAGCTTGGCGCAGTCGCCCTCGGCCATCTCGTTGTCGAGGAATTCATAGAGGTGGTCGAGGACCTCGCCACACTCGGTTTCGTGCGGATCGCCGCAGCTCATGAGCCCGAGCCCTTCGCTTCCTGCCCTGCCCCGCTGCCGGCCGGAACCAGCCCGCGCTCACGGGCGTAGTCCTCCAGCATGCCGCGCAGCTGACGGCGGCCGCGGTGCAGCCGGGACATCACCGTACCGATGGGAGTACCCATGATGTCCGCGATCTCCTTGTACGCAAAGCCTTCTACGTCCGCGAGATAGACGGCGATCCGGAATTCCTCCGGGATCGCCTGGAGCGCGTCCTTCACATCGCTGTCGGGGAGGTGGTCGAGCGCCTGGGTCTCGGCCGAGCGCAGACCGGTCGACATGTGCGACTCGGCCCTGGCCAGCTGCCAGTCCTCGATCTCCTCCGCCGCGGTGCGCTGGGGCTCCCGCTGCTTCTTGCGGTACGAGTTGATGAACGTGTTGGTGAGGATGCGGTACAGCCAGGCCTTGAGGTTCGTACCCTCACGGAACTGGTGGAAGGACGCGTACGCCTTGGCGAACGCCTCTTGGAGCAGGTCCTCCGCGTCCGCGGGGTTGCGCGTCATGCGCAGCGCCGCCGAGTACATCGGATCGAGGTAGCCCAGGGCGTCGCGCTCGAAGCGCTCCCGCCGGGCCTCCTCGGACTCCTCCGCCGACACCCGGAAGGTGTCCTCACCGATCGCCTCGGCCAGCTCCTCACCGGTGAGCGCCTCGCCCGCAGGCAGGGCCTCGTCCGGGCCACGGCCCGGCTCGGCCTCGTGCTCGGTCCCGACGACCGGACCCACCTCCTCGGCATGACGGGAACGACCCACGGCGGGCCGCCCAGAAATGGAGGATATCGGGCTGACGGGCTTCTCGCCCGCGTCGATCCAGTCCGACCAGGAGGGAGCGAACGCCGCGGCGGCCTCGCGCTCCTCCGGCCGTTCGGGGCACGCGATCGAACCCATCTGCCCTGCCTCTCACCGGTGACTCATGCTGACGGACACGACAACCACACCGGCCCCGCCCGCATTCCCGCCCGCAGCCACCGTTCACTCGCACGAGTGAGCGACCGTAAACGCCCTGCTCACGGCCCGCGCCACCGCCGACGGCCGCCGGGCGCCCCCGGCATCACAGCAGCCCCAGCACCCAGTCCCCCACCGCCGAACAGATCAGCTCCAGCACCTCGTCCTGCCCCACCGGCGCCCGCTTCGGCACCTCGAACCCGTGGCTCCCGTACGGCACCGCCACCAGCTCGTGCCCCGGCGGCAGCTCCGGGAACTCCCCCGGCCCGCCGAACGGGTCCGCCGCGCTCTGCACCACCAGCGTCGGCAGCCCCGACCCCAGCAGCTCCTCCGCCCGGCTCTTCTCCGGCTTGCCCGGCGGGTGCAGCGGGAACGCCAGCGCCACCACCCCCACCGCGCCGCTCTCCGCCCCCGTACGGCACGCCACCCGCGCCCCGGCGCTGCGCCCGCCGACCACCAGCGGCAGCCCGGCCCCGGCCAGCCGCTCCGCGACCGGCCGCCAGCCCGCGTCCAGGGTCTTCGGCGCCGGGCCCAGCTTCTTCCCCGCCACCCGCCACGGCTGCTCGACCAGCGCCACCGTGACCCCCCGGGCCGGCAGCCGCTCGGCCAACGCCACCAGGTCCCGCGCCCCGATCCCGCCGCCCGCGCCGTGGCCCAGCGCCAGCAGCGCCCTCGGCGCGGCCGCCCGGTGATAGGTGATCCGGGCGTCCCCGGCCCCGGTGGCGACGAGTTCGGAGGTGGTCATCCCGGCAGCTCCCAAAGTCCCAGAACCCAAAAATCTCAAGAACGGTCCGAACAGTCCGCGCAGTCGGAGCAGTTCAGAACAGTGTGGTCTCGTACTCGACCTCGGCCCACGGCTCCTTGAGCTCCGGGCCGTTGTTGCGGATGTTGCCGACCGCCGGCGACACCGGCGTGGCCAGCAGCGCCCCCGGCGGCGGGGGTATCAGCAGCCGGCGCACCTCCTCCGGCTCGGTCAGCCCCGGGTCCAGCCACTGCGCCCAGTCCCGCGCGTCCAGGAACAGCGGCATCCGCTCGTGGATCGGCGCCAGCGACTCCTCGGCGTCCGTGGTCACGATCGTGAAGGTCACCAGCCAGGCCTCCGGGTGCCCCGGCGGCACCGCCCGGTTGCGCCAGAACTCGTACAGCCCCGCCAGCGCCAGCGGAGCACCGTCCGCGCGGGACACGAAGAACGGCTTCTTGCGCGCCTTGCCCCGCTCCCCCGGCACCGTCTGCCACTCGTAGTAGCCGTCCACCGGCAGGATGCAGCGGCGCGCGGCGAAAGCCTGCCGGTAGGCGGGCTTCTCGTGCACCGTGTCCGACCGGGCGTTGATCATCTTCACCGCCGTCTCGGCGGAGTTCGACCACTGCGGCACCAGCCCCCAGCGCAGCGCCCGCAACTGCCGCACCGGCCGCTCCGCCCCCTTGGCCAACCGCTCCAGCACCACGAAGGCGCTGTTGGTCGGCGCCACGTTCCAGTTCGGCCCAGGGGACTCCTCCGGATCCCAGAACTCCACGTCGAACAGCTCGACGACGTCCTCCGGCTTGCTGCTGGCTGCGAAGCGACCGCACATGCGGGCCATGCTAGCCACGCCGCCCCCGCTCACGACTTCCTCATCCACGGACCAGAACCACCCGCTCCCCTCCACCCGTCCCCGCATGGGAGGCTGCCCCGAACGGCCCAACGCAGCGAACGGAGGCGCAGACCCGCCGATGAACCCGAACAACCAGAACCTCGGTGAACTGTGGGACCGGGTCACCGGCACCCAGGCCGCCCCGCCCGGCTGGCTCGTCCTCGCGACCGGCTGCGCCGCCCTGCTCGTCGTCCTCGCCCGCCCGCTCTGGCACGTCGCCCGCAACGCCGTCACCATCGCCCACGAGGGCGGCCACGGCCTCGCCGCGCTCGCCACCGGCCGCAAGCTCGCCGGCATCCGGCTGCACTCCGACACCTCCGGCCTCACCCTCTCCTACGGCCGCCCCACCGGCCCCGGCATGGTCCTCACCGCCGCCGCCGGCTACACCGCCCCCGCCCTGCTCGGCCTCGGCTGCGCCGCCCTGCTCGCCGCCGACCGGATCACCCTGCTGCTCTGGCTGGCCATCGCCCTGCTGCTGGCCCTGCTCATCCGCATCCGCAACGCCTTCGGCCTGTTCACCGTGCTGGTCGCCGGCGGCGCCTTCTTCCTGGTCTCCTGGTTCGGCAGCGCCCAGGTCCAGGCCGGCTTCGCCTACCTCGGCTGCTGGTTCCTGCTGTTCGGGGCGGTCCGCCCGGTCCTGGAGCTCCAGCACCAGCGCCGCATCGGCTGGGCCCGCGACTCCGACGCCGACCAGCTCGCCCGGCTCACCCACGTCCCGGCCCTGGCCTGGGTCACCGTCTTCCTGCTGATCGCCCTCGCCTGCCTCGCCCTGGGCGCCGACTGGCTGCTCCGACCCCTCCACTAGAGCACCGGGCGAAGCACCGGATCCCGCCATCCGGCCGCATCAGGGGCCGTTCCGGTACGGCCCCTAGACTGGCCCCCATGACCGAGACCCTGTGGCCCGCCCCCGTCGCCGCCGCCCCCGTCGACGCCACCGTCACCATCCCCGGCTCCAAGTCGGTCACCAACCGGGCCCTGGTGCTGGCGGCACTCGCCGACGGACCGGGCTGGGTGCGCCGCCCGCTGCGCAGCCGCGACTCCCAGCTGATGGCCGACGGCCTGCGCGCCCTCGGGGTCACCATCGAGGAGAAGGTCAACAACGACTCCGGCGGCACCGGCGGCGGCGAGGCCTGGCGGGTCATCCCCGCCCCCGTGCTGCGCGGCCCCGCCAACGTCGACGTCGGCAACGCCGGCACTGTCATGCGCTTCCTGCCCCCGCTCGCCGCCCTCGCCGACGGCCCGGTCCACTTCGACGGCGACCCGCGCAGCCACGAGCGCCCCCAGCACGGCGTGATCAACGCCCTGCGCGCGCTCGGCGCCCGGATCGAGGACGGCGGCCGCGGCAGCTTCCCGCTGACCGTCCACGGCACCGGCGGCCTCGACGGCGGCCCGGTCGAGCTGGACGCCTCCTCCTCGTCCCAGTTCGTCTCCGCCCTGCTGCTCTCCGGCGCCCGCTACAACCACGGCGTGGAGGTCCGGCACGTCGGCGGCCCCGTCCCGTCGCTGCCGCACATCCGGATGACCGTCGAGATGCTGCGCCTGGCCGGCGTCCAGGTCGACGCCCCCGAGGACGGCGGCGAGAAGGACGTCTGGCGGGTCACCCCCGGCGCCCTGCTCGGCCGCGACCTCGTCGTCGAGCCCGACCTGTCCAACGCGGCCCCGTTCTTCGCCGCCGCCCTGGTCACCGGCGGCCGGGTCACCGTGCGCGACTGGCCCAAGCACACCACCCAGCCCGGCGACCAGCTGCGCGACCTCTACACCCGGATGGGCAGCGCCTGCGAGTACACCGACGAGGGCCTCCAGTTCACCGGCACCGGCCGGATCCACGGCATCGAGGCCGACCTGCACGACGTCGGCGAGCTCACCCCGGTGATCGCCGCCGTCGCCGCCCTCGCCGACTCCGAGTCCCACCTGTACGGCATCGCCCACCTGCGCCTGCACGAGACCGACCGGCTCGCCGCCCTCGCCAAGGAGATCAACGACCTCGGCGGCGACGTCAGCGAGACCGAGGACGGCCTGCGGATCCGCCCCCGCCCGCTGCACGGCGGCGTCTTCCACACCTACGAGGACCACCGCCTGGCCACCGCCGCCGCGGTGCTCGGCCTGGCCGTGCCCGGCGTCGAGGTGGAGAACGTGGGCACCACCGCCAAGACCCTGCCCGACTTCCCGAAGATGTGGGCGGAGCTGCTCGGCGGAGCGGCGGCGGACGCCTGAGCGGAGACTTGAACCATGCGCCGCTACGGCAAGGACGCCGACGAGGACGACATCCGTAACCGCCCGGCCCGCCGGGGCTCCCGGCCGCGGACCCGGATCCGGCCCAAGCACGAGGACGCCGACGAGGCGATGGTCCTGACGGTCGACCGCGGCCGGATCACCTGCCTGGTCGACTCGGGGACCAAGCAGGAGCGTGAGGTCGTCGCCATGAAGGCCCGCGAGCTGGGCCGCAAGGGCGTCGTCGTCGGCGACGTGGTCAACCTGGTCGGCGACCTCTCGGGCGACAACGACACCCTCGCCCGGATCGTCCGGGTCGAGGAGCGCAGCTCCGTGCTGCGCCGCACCGCGGACGACGACGACCCGTACGAGCGGATCGTCGTCGCCAACGCCGACCAGCTCGCCATCGTCACCGCGCTGGCCGACCCGGAGCCCCGCCCCCGGCTGATCGACCGCTGCCTGGTCGCCGCCTACGACGCGGGCATGGAGCCGCTGCTGGTGCTCACCAAGGCCGACCTGGCCCCGGCCGAACCGCTGCTGGAGTCCTACGCCCCGCTCGGCATCGACTACGTCGTCACCCGCCGGGACGAACTGGAGACCGCCGGCGCCGAGGCCGTGCGCGAGCACCTGCGCGGACTCTCCACGGTGTTCATCGGCCACTCCGGCGTGGGCAAGACCACCCTGGTCAACGCCCTCGTCCCGGACCGCCGGCGGCAGACCGGCCACGTCAACGCCGTCACCGGCCGCGGCCGGCACACCACGGTCTCCGCCCTCGCGCTGCGGCTGCCCCCGCCGCCCGGCGTCAAGCCCGGCTCCAGGAAGGCGCTCGACCCGGGCTGGGTGATCGACACGCCCGGCTTCCGCTCCTTCGGCCTCTCCCACATCGACCCGTCCCGGGTCATCCTGGCCTTCCCCGACCTGGAGCCCGGCACCGTCGACTGCCCGCGCGCCTGCAGCCACGACGAGCCGGACTGCGCCCTGGACGCCTGGGTCGCCGACGGCCACGCCGAGGCCGCGCGGCTGTACTCGCTGCGCCGCCTGCTGTCCAGCAAGGAGGCCCGCGAGGGCGACTGAGCCCCGCGGGGCTCCGCCCTCCCCCGAGGCTGGTGGCGCGTTCGAGGTGTCGGACCACCCCTCCCTGGCGATCATAGGAAAGTCGGGCCGGGCACGGCCCGTCCGTCGATCGACAGGGAGGGCACGCGATGGCATGGGCCCTGGTGATCCTGGCCGGCCTGCTGGAGACCGGCTTCGCGATCAACCTCAAGCTCAGCGAGGGGTTCACCAAGCTCTGGCCCACCGTCACCTTCTGCGTGTTCGCCCTCGGCAGCTTCGGACTGCTCACCCTCTCGCTCAAGAGCCTGCCGGTCGGCCCCGCCTACGCCGTGTGGACCGGCATCGGCGCGGCCGGCACCGCCATCTACGGCATGGCCTTCCTGGACGAGACCACCTCGGTGCTCAAACTGGTCTCCATCTCCCTGGTCATCGCCGGCGTGATCGGCCTCCAGCTCAGCGGTTCCGCCCACTGAGCGCCCACCCCTCCCGCCCGCCCCGCTGAGCTAGGGTTTCGGGCATGGCCGACTACCACGACGACCTCCGACTCGCCCACGTCCTCGCCGACTCGGCCGACTCGGTCACCCTGGACCGATTCCGCGCCCTCGACCTGAAGATCGAGACCAAGCCGGACCTCACCCCGGTCAGCGACGCCGACAAGGCCGCCGAGGAGCTCGTGCGCAGCGTGCTCCAGCGCGCCCGTCCGCGCGACGCCGTGCTCGGCGAGGAGTTCGGCCTGCAGGGCTCCGGCCCGCGCCGCTGGGTGATCGACCCGATCGACGGCACCAAGAACTACATCCGCGGCGTCCCGGTCTGGGCCACCCTGATCGCCCTGCTGGAGGACGGCCCGGACGGCGTCGAGCGCCCGGTGGTCGGCATCGTCTCCGCCCCGGCGCTGCAGCGCCGCTGGTGGGCCGCGAAGGGCCTGGGCGCCTACGCGGGCCGCAGCCTGGCCAAGGCCTCCCGGATCCACGTCTCCGGGGTGTCCCGGATCGAGGACGCCTCCTTCTCCTACTCCTCCCTCACCGGCTGGGAGGACCGCGGCCGGCTCGACCCGTTCCTGGACCTCACCCGGGCCTGCTGGCGCACCCGCGCCTACGGCGACTTCTGGTCCTACATGATGGTCGCCGAGGGCGCCGTGGACATCGCCGCCGAGCCCGAGCTGTCGCTGTGGGACATGGCCGCGCCCTGCATCGTCGTCGAGGAGGCCGGCGGCAGCTTCACCGGCCTGGACGGCGTCCCCGGCCCGGGCGGCGCCGACGCGGTGGCCACCAACGGCCTGCTGCACGGGGAGACCCTGCGGCGGCTCTCCGTCTGAGCTGTTACGCGCCCGCCCGCCTCCGGGGCGCTCCTTCGCCGGAGCCGAAGGCCGGACATGGTTGCGGGCCCTGTGACCAGTGGGAGCTGGTCACAGGGCCCGCCGCTCGTTCCGGCCCGTCCTACCGCTTGCGCAGCTCCCGGACCGCCGCGTCCAGCCGCTGCCCGTAATCGGCGTCGGCCTTGCGGAAGTTGTCGATCGCCCGCTCCACGATGTCCTCGCGGTCGGCCGAGACCTTGGCGATGAAGCCGGCCAGGTTGGCGATCAGCCGCTGCTTCTCGTCCTCCGAGAACAGCCGGTAGAGGTCACCCGCCTGCACGAAGTCGTCGTCCTCGGCGTGCGAGGGCGCCGCGTGGGTGCCGGTGGAGCCGTCGACCGCGGTCGCCGCCCAGAGCGGACGGCCGGTCTGCACCGGGCCGCCGAAGCTGTTCGGCTCGTAGTTCTTCTGCCGGCCGTGGCGGCCGTCGTACAGGTGGCCGTCCCGGCCGTTGGTGCGGGCCTCGGTGGCGTGCGGGCGGTTCACCGGCAGGTGGTCGGCGTTGATGCCGACCCGGTAGCGGTGGGCGTCCGCGTAGGCGAACAGGCGGCCCTGGAGCATCTTGTCCGGGGACGGGCCGATGCCGGGCACGAAGTGCGCCGGGGAGAACACCGACTGCTCGACCTCGGCGAAGACGTTGTCGGGGTTGCGGTTGAGCTCCAGCCGGCCGATCTCGATCGGCGGGTAGTCGGCGTGCGGCCAGACCTTGGTCAGGTCGAAGGGGTTGAAGCGGTAACCGGCCGCGTCGGCCGCCGGCATGATCTGTACCTGCACCGTCCAGCTGGGGAACTCGCCGCGCTCGATCGACTCGCGCAGGTCGCGCTGGTGGCTGTCCGGGTCCTCGCCGGCGAGGAGGTTGGCCTCGGCCTGGGTGAGGTTGCGGATCCCCTGGTCGGTCTTGAAGTGGTACTTGACCCAGAAGTGCTCGCCGGCCTCGTTCTGCCACTGGAAGGTGTGCGAGCCGTAGCCGTTCAGGTGCCGGTAGCTGGCCGGGATGCCGCGGTCGCCGAACAGCCAGGTCACCTGGTGGGTGGCCTCGGGCGACAGGCCCCAGAAGTCCCAGACGTTGTCGGCCTCCTGGGAGCCGGTGTACGGGTCCCGCTTCTGGGTGTGGATGAAGTCGGGGAACTTGATGGCGTCCTTGATGAAGAACACCGGGGTGTTGTTGCCGACGAGGTCGTAGTTGCCCTCCTCGGTGTAGAACTTCAGCGCGAAGCCGCGGGGGTCGCGCACCGCGTCGGCCGCGCCGAGGTTGCCGGCCACGGTGGAGAACCGCAGGAACACCTCGGTCTGCTTGCCGACCTCGGACAGGAACGCCGCCCGGGTGAAGGGCGTCACGTCGGCGGTCACCGTGAAGGTGCCGTACGCGCCCGCGCCGCGGGCGTGCACCACGCGCTCCGGGATCCGCTCGCGGTTGAAGTGCGCGAGCTTCTCGAACAGCAGCTGGTCCTGGATCAGGGCCGGGCCGCCGACGCCCGCGGTCTCGGTGTTCTGGTTGTCCGCGACGGGGGCGCCCGCCTCGGTGGTGAGCGTCGGGCGCAGCTCGTCCTGCGTGGTCATAACGGGTTGCCTCCGAGGGATCCGGTCGTGATGACACGATCCTAACTTGGACTTCATCCAAGTCAATACTCCCCCTAATCTCGGAGCGTGACTTATTCTGGTTCCATGAGTGACCTGCTGGAGAGACTGCGCGGACGCGGCTGGCGGCTGACCTCACAGCGCCGGGTGGTGGCCGAGGTCCTCGACGGCGAGCACGTCCACCTCACCGCGGACGAGGTGCACGCCCGGGCCGCCGCCCGCCTGCCCGAGATCAGCCGCGCCACCGTCTACAACACGCTCGGCGAACTCGTCACCCTCGGCGAGGTGCTGGAGGTCGCCACCGACGGCCGCGCCAAGCGCTACGACCCCAACGCCCACCGCGCCCACCAGCACCTGGTCTGCTCCGGCTGCGGCGCGATCCGCGACGTCCACCCGCACGGCGACCCGCTCGCCGCGCTGCCCGCGGCCGAACGCTTCGGCTTCGCCGTCACCACCGCCGAGGTCACCTACCGCGGCCTGTGCCCCGACTGCCGCGACCGAGGCCACCGGGACGGCCGGGACGGCCGACGCACCTGAGGCGCGGGCCCCTGGCCCGCTACGCGCTCAGCTCGGCGTGCAGCGCGCCCAGCAGCCGCCCGGCCCGCTCCGCGACCTCGGCCGGCCCGTAGTCGATCGCCCGCCGGCACCAGTTCTCGGCCTGCACCGGCTCGCCCCGGCGCAGCGCCAGCAGCGCCAGCCGCAGCGCCGCCCGCCCGTGCCCGGCATCGGCGGCCCGGGTGTACCAGAGCATCGCCTCCGCCTCGCTGTCCTGCCGGGCCAGTAACAGCCCCAGGTTGAACGCGGCGCTGCGGCTGCCCGCCTCGGCGGCCCGCCGGTACCAGCTCTCGGCGATCTCCAGCGCCCCGCGCTCGGCCGCCCGCACCCCCATCCGCACCTGGGCCCGGCGGTGCCCCGCGTCGGCCGCCAGCGCGTACCAGTGCTCGGCCTCGGCGTCCGCGTCCCCCCGCCGGTCCAGCACCGACGCCAGCCGGAACGCGCCCTCCGCCGACCCCCCGGCCGCCGCCTGCCGGTAGCGCTCCAGCGCGCCGGACAGGTTGCCGCGCTGCTCCTGGGCGACCGCCAGCTGCAGCGCCGCCTCGCCGTGGCCCTCGGCCGCGGCCCGCGCGTACCACTCCTGGGCCTGCCGCGCCTCGCCGCGCCCGGCGTGCAGCACGCCCAGGTTGAAGGCGCCGTCGACACTGCCGGCCTCCGCCGCCTTGGAGAACCAGGGCTCGGCGCCGGACTCGTCGCCGCGCTGCAGCAGCACCACGGCCAGCGCGTTGCAGGCCTCCCGGTGCCCGGCGTACGCGGCCCGGCGGTACCACTGCTCGGCCTGCTGGTCGCGGCCGGTGCCGGCGCAGAGCAGGCCGAGGTTGAAGGCGCCGTTCTGGTCGCCCGCGTCGAGCGCGGTGCGGTACCAGTGCTCGGCGGCCTTGGCCTCGCCGCGGCTCGCGTGCAGGGCGCCGAGCGCGTTGGCGGCGTTGCCGTCGCCGGCCTCGGCGGCCTCCTGCCACCATTCGGCGGCGGCCCCGACGTCCCCGGCGTCGCGCAGCAGGAAGCCCAGCGCGCAGGCGGCCCGCGGCTCGCCGTTCTGCGCGGACTGCCGGTACCAACGGGCGGCCTCGTCCAGCAGCGACTGGTCGGTACGGGCGCGCTCCTCCAGCAGCACGCCCAGGCGCAGCGCGGCGCGGGCGTGGCTGCGGGCGGCGGCGGTGCGGTACCAGGCCTCGGCGGTCTCCTTGTCCCCGGCGGCCTCGCGCATCCGGGCCAGCCGGTAGGCGGCCTCGCGGTGCCCGGCGTCGGCGGAGACCTTGAACCAGCGCTCGGCCCGCACATCGCGCCGGTGCTCCATCAGGTCGCCGAGGGCGTAGGCGCCCAGCGGGTGGCCGTGGTCGGCGGCGAAGTGCAGCCAGTACTCGGCGGCCTCCTCCTCGCCCTGGTCGCGCAGCTGCAGCCCGAGCGCGTGCGCGGCGGGGGCGCTGCCCGCCACCGCCGCCTGGCGCCACCACTGGCCGGCCTCGGCGCGGTGGCCCTGCTGGTGCAGCAGGACGCCCAGGTTGTTGGCGGCGGCCCGCAGGCCGGCGGCCGCGGCGGCGCGCAGGTAGGGCTCGGCGTCCTCCAGGTCGCCGCGGCGCAGCAGCAGGGTGCCGAGCCGGCCGGCGGCCTCCGGGTCGCCGCCGTCGGCGGCCTGCCGGTGCCGGGCCTCCAGGGCCGCGGACTCCCGGGCGGCCAGCGCGGTCTCGAAGCTGGTCGGGTCCAGCCCCGCCGGGTCCAGTGCGGCCCCGGCCGACGGCTCCTCACCACTCGCCCGGTACGGGCCGACAGCGGCGGAGAACTGGCGGGCGGACACGTGGACGAGGCTGTCGGGCCCGGAGCCGCCGACCGCGGGGCGCTCGGACAGTCCGCTGGTGCGCTGGGCGGGCAGGGCCCCGGGGCGGCTCTCGGGGCTCTCGGCGCTCTCCGCCCAGGCGTCGGTGTCCGCCTCGACGGCCGCGCCCGACTTTGTGCCTGACTTGCCGATCAGCCTCATGCCGACTCCCGCTCCCCCAGAGTGTCGCGGCATCGTGCCCCGGCCGACGGCCGGGGGGACTCCCAGGAGAGGTGCCGGACCGGACGGCCCGTCAGCGGCCGTGCACCGTCCCCCATGTGTCCCATCGTCGCATCACCCGCTACCCGCGTACACCTGCCCCGGCCGAATTCGGGTGGGGCGGACCCGAAGCCGACGAGATTGCTTCGGCGCTTTGTCGATTTCCCGACACTTCCGCCCCACAAACCCCGGTGCCGTCCCCGTTGGCGACGGTCGATAGTACCGGAGCGGTTCCCGCCGCTTCCGGACGGAAACATCCGGGAACGGCAGAGGCCCGGAGGAATGATCCTCCGGGCCTCTGACACTGAGTAGCGGGGACAGGATTTGAACCTGCGACCTCTGGGTTATGAGCCCAGCGAGCTACCGAGCTGCTCCACCCCGCGTCGTTGTGATCAAACCTTAGCACGGATCCGGCGGGCCCCGACCACGGCCGAGGCCGCACCCCGGCCGCAGCCACAGCCACAGCCACAGCCACAGCCCGGGAACGACAGAAGCCCGGAGGAAAGATCCTCCGGGCTTCCTGCTACTGAGTAGCGGGGACAGGATTTGAACCTGCGACCTCTGGGTTATGAGCCCAGCGAGCTACCGAGCTGCTCCACCCCGCGTCGGTGACTGAACAGTAGCACGGACGCGGGGCGGGGCCCAAAACGGTTGTCGCAGCTCAGCGGGGACTACGGGTGCGGACTGGCCGCCCCCGACCCGCTCGGGGCCGGCGCGGGGGTCCCCGTCGGCGCCGGGGCGGGGCCGCCGGCGCGGGCCGCCTCGGCCGCCTTCAGGGCGTCGCCGAGCGCCTTCTGGGCGTTGCCGTACGCCACCCAGTCGCCGTTCTTGAACGCGGTCTGACTGTCGTTGTACGCCTTCTCCGCGTCCGAGAGCGCCTTCTGCAGCTCCGGCGAGATCGTCCCGCCCGGCGCCGGGGTGCCCGGCGCGGTGGGCGTGGGCGTCGGCGTCCCCGGCGTCGGCGTGCTGCCGCCGCCGGGCGTCGTCCCGGTGCCCGGCGTCGTCCCGCCCTGGCTGGACGGCGCGACCGGCGTGGCCGGCGGGGCCTGCCCGGCGAACAGCTTCCGCAGCGCGTCGTCCAGGGTGTTCTCGAACGCCACGTTGTCGTCCCCGTACACCGCCAGGACCTTCTGCAGCGTCGGGTACTTGGCACCGCGCCCGCGCACGTACACCGGCTCGACGTTCAGCAGCCCGCCGCCGACCGGCAGGGTCAGCAGGTTGCCGTACTCCAGCTCGGTGTCACCGCCGCTCTTCAGCGCGAAGATCTGGTTGGCCACCTCCTGGCGGGAGTTGAACTTCGACTGCACCAGGCCGGGGCCGGGGGCGCCGCTCTCGCCGGTCATCTTCAGGATGCGGATCTTCCCGTAGTCGTCGCCCGGATCCGCGTTGACGGCCATGAAGGCCGCCAGGTTCGGCCGCTGGTTGGGCACGAAGGTGCTGGTCAGCGAGAAGCTCGCGGCGGGGGCGTCCGGCATCCGCACCGTCACGTAGTACGGCGGCTGGACCTGCTTGGTGTCACTGGTCGGGTCCACCGGGACCTGCCAGATGTCACTGCCGTTGAAGAAGGAGTTGGCGTCGGTCACGTGGTACTGGCCGAGCAGGTCGCGCTGCACCTTGAACATGTCCTGCGGGTAGCGCAGGTGCGGAAGCAGCGTCGCCGGGATGTCCGCCTTCGGCTGCACGGTGCCCGGGAAGGCCTTCATCCAGGTCTTCAGGACCGGGTCCTTGTCGTCCCACTGGTAGAGCTTCACCTCGCCGGTGTAGGCGTCCACCGTGGCCTTGACCGAGTTGCGGATGTAGTTGACCTGGTTGGCGGCGGTCAGCAGCTCACCGCGCTGGTTGGTCAGCGAGTCCTTGGTCGCGGTGCCCAGCGTCGTCTTCGACGAGAACGGGAAGCCGTCCGAGGTGGTGTAGCCGTCCACGACCCACACCACGCGGCCGTCCTGCACCACCGGGTACGGGTCGGCGTCGATCGACAGCCACGGCGCGACCTTCTCCACCCGCTCCTTGGGCGTCCGGTTGTAGATCACCTTGGCGCCGTCGGTGATCGCCCCCGCGTACAGGATCTGCGGCTCGGCGAAGCGCACCGCGTACGCGGCCCGGGTGATCGGGTTGTCCAGCGAGACACCGCTGGCACCGGTGTACGTGTACTCCACGTTCTGACCGGACTTGATGTCGGTGTAGTCGATCTCCTTGTTCGAGCCGCCGACGATCGAGTAGGTCGTCGTCTTCTCGCCGTAGTAGATCCGCTGCTCGTAGCTGCCCAGCGTGCCGGTGGACGGCAGGCCGGACTCGGTGAACACCGGCCCGCCCTTGTCGTCGACCTGGTTGCCCTTGGCCAGCGCCGCGCCGTAGCCGTGGGTGTACTTGAAGTGGTCGTTGATCCAGTTGCGCTGCACCCCGTTGAGGTCCAGCTCGCGCAGGCCGATCACGGTGTCCTGCTTACCCGTCGGCGTGCCGTAGCGGTCCACCGAGAGCGTGCTCGGGAACGCGTAGTAGTTGCGCTGCTGCTCCAGCGACTGGAACGTCTGCGAGACGATGTTCGGGTCCAGCAGCCGCACGTCCGCGATGGTCTGCGCGTCCGGCTTGAGCGCGTCACCCGTGGTCGAGCCCTGCGGGCTGTACGGGGTGGTCTGCGCGTCCGCGATCCCGTACGCCTGCCGGGTCGCGTCGATGTTCTTCTGGATGTACGGCGTCTCCTTGGCCTGCTCGTTCGGCTTGACCTGGAACTGCTGCACGATCGCCGGGTACAGCCCGCCGATCAGCACCGCCGACAGCACCATCAGCCCCAGCCCGATCAGGGCCGGCGCCCAGGTGCGGCGGATCGGGGTCAGGAAGAACAGCACCGCGCAGATGATCGCGACGAAGAACAGGATCGTCTTGGCCGGCAGGAACGCGTTGGCGTCCACGTAGCGCAGGCCCGTCCAGCCCGAGACCCCCTTGTAGCCGCCGGTCTTCACCGCCAGCGCGTACCGGTCCAGCCAGTACGCCACCGCCTTGAGCAGCACGAACACGCCCAACAGCACGGCCAGGTGGCCCTGCGCGCCCGCGCTCGCCCGGCGGCCCGGGCCCTGCAGCCGCAGCCCGCCGTACAGGTAGTGCACCAGCGCCGAGGTCAGCAGCGAGACGATCACCGCGCTGAACGCGAAGCCCAGCACGAACTCGTAGAACGGCAGGTCGAAGGCGTAGAACGAGACGTCCATGCCGAACTGGGCGTCCTTCTCACCGAAGGACGTCGCGTTCGTCCACATCAGCCAGGTCCGCCACTGGCCCGACGCCGCCGCGCCCGCCACCAGGCCGATCACCAGCGAGACCCCGATCAGCGCCCAGCGCTTGAACGGCGCCAGACCCGCCCGGTAGCGGTCCAGGCTCTGCTGCTCCACCGACATCGCCGACAGCGGCGGCCGCAGCCGGTGCGCCAGCCACACGTTGAAGCCGACGATCACCGCCATCAGCAGGCCGAAGACGCCGAACAGCCCGACCTTCGTCCACAGCTGGGTGGTGAACACCGAGGAGTAGTGCACCGACCTGAACCACAGCCAGTCCGTCCAGAACCCGGCGAACATGACGAACAGCAGGAACAGCACCGCGAGTACGCCCAGGGTCAGCAGGGCCACCCGCGCCCGCCGGGAGGGCGGGCCCACCCTCCGCCGGAAACCCGGCCCTGAGCGTTCCGGCATCTGGAATACCACGGTGGCACCTCAGCTGTGTCGTCTGGAATCGGTCGGTCGTCAGAGCAACTTAACCAGGCCTCGACCGAGTTCCCACCGTTAGCAGACGGTTACGCCGCCGTTCCCCCACAACCCCCGCCCGCCCCGCCGGAACACCCCCGCCCGGGCCGCCCGGACCCGCCCCGGCGGGCGGGCGGCGCCCGGCGTGTGAGGATTGGGTCATGTCCGACGCGCCTGATCTGAACAACTCCCCCGACGACGTCTCCAAGCTCCCCGCCGCCACCCCGCTCACCCGGGCCGCACTGGAGATCGACGAGTACGCCGCCACCCTCGGCTGGGACCTCCCGGCCCGGCTGTTCGCCCTGGTGGACAGCGCCGCCCTGCGCAAGGCCGACCCCAGGGTCGCCAAGCAGCTCGGCCTCGCCGACAGCGACGAACCCGGCCTCACCCCGGTCGAGCAGGACGAGATCCCGGCCGGCATGGAGCTCGACAAGTTCCTCGGCACCATCGCCTGGCCCGACGCGGTGGCCGGCTGCGCCCTGGTGGTCGAGCGGCTGATGCTGCCGCCGGGCGCCGAGCAGTCCCGCCCGCGCGGCGCCAGCGACGCCCAGCTCGCCGAGTGGGTGGCCAACCACCCCAAGCGCGAGGAGGTGCGGATCACCGCCGCGGTGCTGCGCGACGGCAAGAAGGAGATCGCCCTGCGGCTGCGCTCCAAGGACGTCGCCCGCGAGGTGCTGACCGGCCCGGACCTGGTGCCCGGCCTGACCGACGCGCTGCTGGCGACCTTCTCCTGACCCCCGACGCCCCTGGCTAGCGGGGGCAGGACGGCAGCGCCGAGGTCTGCCCGGAGCGGATCTGCTCCAGCGACTTCAGCGCGCCGTCCAGGGTGTCCGTCTTGATCAGGGTCAGCCCGGACGGCACGTTCTTGGTGGCCTCGGCGCAGTTCGAGCCCGGGGTGAGGAAGTACTCGGCCCCGGCGTCCCGGGCGGCGATCAGCTTCATCGATATCCCGCCGATCGGGCCGACCTTGCCGTCGTCGTCGATGGTGCCGGTGCCCGCGACGAACTTGCCGCCGGTGAGGTCGCCGCCCGGGGTGAGCTTGTCCACGATGCCGAGCGAGAACATCAGCCCGGCGCTCGGGCCGCCGACGTCCTGCAGGCCGATGTCGATCTGGAACGGGTAGGTGTGCCGGATCCCGGTGCCGATGCCGACCACCGCGAGCTCGGCCCGCTCGGCCGGGGCCTTCGGGTCGAGGTCCTTGGCCCGCACGGTCGGGACGGTGACGTCGGTCTTCGTCCCCGGGGTGGCGGAGCCGTTGCCGGAGGTGTCCTTGGCCCGCGGCACCACGGTGAAGACCACCGACTCGCCGGGCTTGTGCTTGGTGACGGCGGCGACCACCTGGTCCACCGAGTCGACGGCGGCGCCGTCCACCGCGACGATCTGGTCGCCCGCGTGCAGCCGGCCCTCGGCCGGGGCCCCCGCGGTGACCGACTTGACGATCAGTTCGTTGCCGACCGGGACGCCCAGCTGCTTGAGCGCCGCGGTGCGCGCGCTGTCCTCGGAGGAGGCGAACTCCTCGGCGTTCTGCTTCTTGGCGTCGGCGTCCGACTGCCCCTTGGGGTAGACGTTGTCGTGCGGCACCACCAGCACGTCGTCGCGCATCCAGCCGATCACCGCGTTGACCAGGCTGGGCTCGTACTTGGCCCCGGTGACCTGGACGGTGGTCATGTTGAGGTGCCCGCTCGTCTTGTACGAGTCGTGGCCGGTGATGGTGATCACCGGCTTGCCCCCCTGGTCGCCGAGCGTGTTGTACGTCGGGCCGGGGCTCATCTCCGTGTACGGCACCTTCATCAGCACCGAGACGCAGAGCAGCGCTATGAGCAGCAGGGTGGCAGCGAGCATCGTCGCGGAGCGGCGTGGCATGCCTCGACAGTACGGGACGTCCGTGCGGCGACGCCCGCCGGGCTACCGGCCGGAGTGCTCGCCGGGGGCGGCCGAGCCCGCGGTGGTGCGTTCCATCGCGGCCATGAAGCGCCGGTGCTCGGCGAGCGAAGCGGGGTCCCCGGTGGCCCTGGGGGCCCGTTGGGCCCATCCCGCCCAGACGGCCGCGACGAGGACGGCGACAACCGGAATGATCAGCCAGGCGAGCGCACCCATGTCAGTACTCCCAGCTCCTCGGGTCTATGAGCAGATTAACCACCCCGGCGGACAACGCGGCCGGCGCCATCCGGGTTACGGGACGGCCGATCGGCTCACTTCCAGGGAGTATCCGGCGCCCCCGGCCGGACCCGTTCGGGTGAGGCCGCGGCGCGCCTGACCCGAAGGACGTGCTCCGCGTGCGTGCGGTTGCGCCGCCCCGGGGAGGGAAGCCCGGTCGGACGGGAGCCCGGTCGGACGGGAGCCCGGTCAGCAGCCGCCGGCGCCGACCCACTCCTCCTCGCCGTCGGAGAAGACCTGGTGCTTCCAGATCGGCACCTCGTGCTTGAGGTCGTCGATCAGCCGGCGGGCGGCCGCGAAGGCCTCACCGCGGTGGGCGCAGGAGACGGCGACGATCACGGCCTTGTCGGTGATCTCCAGCCGGCCCACCCGGTGCACCGCGGCGAGCGCCTTGACCGGGAAGTCGGCGACGACCTTCTCGGCGATCCGGCGCATCTCCTCCTCGGCACTGGGGTGGCAGCTGTACTCCAGCGCGGAGACCGACTTGCCGCCGTCGTGGTCCCGGACCGTCCCGACGAAGACGGTGGTCCCGCCGGCCGCGTCGTCGCCGACCGCCTCGTACACCTCGTCCAGCGAGAGCGGGGTGTCGCGGATGGCGAGCAGGCGGATGGGGTCGTGGTTCTCGGACATGACCCCATGATTCCTCACCTGGGGCCGATCGGGGCAAGGGGCTTCCGCATCACGATTCCGAAATTTCGCATCGTGAGAACCGGCACCGCGGGTGTCGTCCCGAGCATCGTCCCCGAACATCGTTCCTGCGCATCGCCGCCGAGTGTCGTCTCAGAAGCGGCGCCGCTTGCGGGCCCGGCGCACCAGCGCCGCCGTACCGACCAGCGCCACCGTCGCCCCGGCCGCCCCCAGACTGGTCGCGGCCTCCTTGCCGCCCAGTCGGCGCCCCGCCACCGCGTGCTTGCCCGAGACCTGGGCCAGCAGCTCGGCCAGCACCTGCTCGTTGGTGAACTCCGGCCGCCAGCCCGCCTCGTGCAGCCGGCTCCCGGACACCACCCACGGGTACATCGTGTACGCCAGGTCGCCCGCCGGGGCCGGAGTCAGCCCCAGCCGGTGCAAGCGCGCCGCGGTGCCGAGCGCCAGCGCGGCCGGCAGCTCCATCCGCCGGATCCCCGACAGCCGCTCCACGTCCTCCTGCTCCAGCCAGCCGTCGCAGCCGACCGTCACCTCGCCCTCGACCAGGCCCAGCGCCGCGTACTCCAGCGCCGCCGCCAGGTCGTCCACGTGGCAGAACTGCCAGCAGGGGCGGGAACCGGCCACCACCAGCAGCCGGGGCGCCTCGAAGTGCCGGGTCAGCACGGTGTCCACGCCGGGGCCCACCACCACGGCCGGGCGCAGCACCGTCACCTGCAGCCCCGGGTGGGCGCGCGGCGCCCGCCGGGCCAGCCGCTCGATCTCCAGCAGGTCCCCGACCAGCGAGGCCTCCTCGGTGGCCCGCAGCTCCGAGTCCTCGGCCAGCGGCACCTCGTTGTCGGCCAGCGCGCCGTAGACCATCGCGGAGGTGCACAGCACCACCCGGTGCACCCCGGCGGCCGCCGACGCCGTCAGCACCGTCTGGGCACCGCGCACGTTGTAGGCGCTGCGGGCCCGCGGATCCGACTCCATGCCGAAGTCCATCGCCAGGTGCACCACCACGTCGACCCCGGCCAGCCGCTCGGCCACCGCCGGGTCCCGCACGTCCAGGACCCGCCACTGCACGCCCGGGACCTCACCGCGCCGGTCGTCCACCGCCAGCACCCTGCGCACGTGCGGCGAGGCCACCAGCCGGGCGGCGACCCGCTCGCCCAGCACCCCCGCGGCACCGGTCACGGCCACGTTCAACGGCCGCCCGCCGTAGGCTGGAGGCGGCGACGCCGTGGCGTCCGGATCGTCCTCTCCTGCGGTCAGCCCAGAGCGAACGTCCGAAGGCGGGGAACTCACCGGCCATCCTCCACGGTTAGCTTATGTGCGTACGGACGTGTGTCACGTACGTCCATCCTGCCCGAGGCGAAGGCCCGGCGGTGCACCCGGCGCGGGCCTGGCCCTCGGGAACCGCCCACGAGTCCCCCGCTCCACCGGAGTCCCGGGCGGACCGCACTGCCCGCCACACCCGTATGACGGCCGACCGGATCGAGGACCCCGTGAGCGACCTTCCCTTCGGATTCGGCGTTCCCCCCGAGGAGCCCGAGGACGGCAAGGCCAAGCCCGACGACGCGCAGCAGAAGAAGGAGCAGGGCCAGGAAGGCACCGGCGGCCCCCAGCCGTTCGGCTTCGGAGCCGGCAACCCCTTCGGCGCGATGTTCGGCCTGCCCGGCGCCCCGGGCGGCCCCGGCGGGCCCGGAGCCGACAACCCCTTCGCCGCGATGTTCGGCGGCCTCAACCCCGGCGACCTCGGTGCCGCCTTCCAGCAGCTCGGGCAGATGCTCTCCTTCGAGGGCGGTCCGGTGAACTGGGAACTCGCCCAGAACATCGCCCGGCAGACGGTCGTCGCCGAACCCGCCGAGGGCAAGAGCAAGGACCGCTCCGTCGGCGACGCCGAGCGCTCCGCCGTCGTGGAGGCCGTGCGCCTGGCCGACCTGTGGCTCGACGGCGTCACCGAGTTCCCCTCCGGCGCCGCCGCCGCCGTCGCCTGGAGCCGCGCCGAGTGGATCGAGGCCACCCTCCCGGTCTGGAAGGACCTCGTCGACCCGGTCGCCGAGCGCGTCGGCAACGCCATGGGCGGCGTCCTGCCCGAAGAGATGCAGGCCATGGCCGGCCCGCTGATGGGCATGATGCGCTCCATGGGCGGCGCCATGTTCGGCACCCAGATCGGCCAGGCGCTCGGCGCCCTGGCCGGCGAGGTCGTCGGCTCCACCGACGTCGGCCTGCCGCTCGCCCCGGCCGGCAAGGCCGCCCTGCTCCCGCAGAACGTCGCCGAGTTCGGCGAGGGCCTGAACGTACCCGCCGACGAGGTCCGGCTCTACCTCGCCCTGCGCGAGGCCGCCCACCAGCGCCTCTTCGCCCACGTCCCGTGGCTGCGGGCCCACCTGCTGGGCGCCGTCGAGGCCTACGCCCGCGGCATCAAGGTCGACACCTCCCGCATGGAGGAACTCGTCGGCCAGCTCGACCCGAGCAACCCCGAGGCCCTCCAGGAGGCACTGGCCGGCGGCCTGCTCCAGCCCGAGGACACCCCCGCCCAGAAGGCCGCGCTGGCCCGCCTGGAGACCGCGCTCGCCCTGGTCGAGGGCTGGGTCGACGCCGTCGTGCACGCCGCCGCCGAACCCCACCTGCCCCAGGCCGGCGCGCTGCGCGAGACCGTCCGCCGCCGCCGCGCCGCCGGCGGGCCCGCCGAGCAGACCTTCGCCACCCTGGTCGGCCTGGAACTGCGCCCGCGCCGCCTGCGCGACGCCGCCCGGCTCTGGGCGCTGCTCGCCGACGCCCGCGGCATCGAGGGCCGCGACGCGCTCTGGGAGCACCCCGACATGCTGCCCACCGCCGCCGACCTGGACGACCCGGACGCCTTCGTGCACCGCGGCAGCGGCGACCTGGAGGGCGGATTCGACTTCGACGCCCTCGACAAGCTGCTCGGCGAGGCCGCGGCCGGCAAGCCCGACCTCACCAAGAACGACCCGCCCAAGGGCGACGCGCCGAAGGGCGACCAGGACGGCAGCGACGGAAAGGGCGAGCCCACCGCATGACGGCCACCGGGACGGGTACGTCCACCCTCCACGCGGACGCAGTCCGCACCCTGACCGACTGGCGGCCCGTCGAGCGGGAGCAGGAACAGCTGCGGCTCGACTACCTCGCGCACCTGGCCGAGCAGCCCGAGGGCCTCTACCGGTCCTGCCTGCCCGCCCACGTCACCGCGAGCGCGGCGGTCGTCGACCCGGACGCCGGGCGGGTGCTGCTCACCCTGCACCCCAAGGTCGGCATCTGGCTGCAGATGGGCGGGCACTGCGAGCCCGGCGACGCCGACCTCGCCTCCGCCGCGCTGCGCGAGGCCGTCGAGGAGTCCGGCATCCCCGACCTCACCCTGCTGCGGGAGGACGGCGTCCCCGTCCCCGCAAAGCTGGACCGGCACCTGGTCCGCTGCACCGGCAAGGACCGGCCGGAGAACACCCACCTGGACGTCCAGTACATCGCGCTGGCCCCGGCCGGAGCGCAGGCGCTGATCAGCGAGGAGTCGCTGGACCTGCGCTGGTTCGACTACGACCGGCTGCCGGAGCTGACCGACCACTCGGTGCGCGACCTGGTCGCCCGGGCCCGGCGGATGACCGCCTGACCAGCTGAGGTGCGAAGCGCCGAGGGGGCGCGGACCGTATGGTCCGCGCCCCCTCTCGCTGCACCCCCTCACCCGCAGGAGGCCGCCGGATCCGGCCCCGGAGCACCGTGCCGGGCCCCCGGGATGTGCGGCAGCCGGGCGGCCGACACCACACCCTCCAGATAGCCGCGCGCCCGCTCCGTCCGCGGATAGGCCTCCAACAGCGCCCAGAACGCCGCACCGTGGTCCGGCACCAACAGGTGCGCCAGCTCGTGCAGCAGCACGTAGTCCAGCACGTACTCCGGCATGCCCTGCAGCCGGTGCGACAGCCGGATCGTCCCCTCACTGGGGGTGCAGGAGCCCCAGCGCGAATTCTGATTGGTCACCCAGCGGACCTGCACCGGCTGCGCCCGACCGTCCAGGTACGCCGCCGACAACTCCCGGGCCCGGGCCATCAGGGCGTCGTCCCCGAGGATCCGCCGGCGCTCCTGGGCGGCGAGCTTCTCCAGCATCTGCGCGACCCAGCGCTGCTCCTCGGCGTGCGACAACCGGGCCGGGATCAGCACGACGGTGCGGTCGCCCTCGCGGTAGGCGGAGACGGTGCGGCTGCGACGGGCACTGCGCCGCACCTCGACCCGGCTCCGGTCGTGCGCCTCCGGAGGCACCGCCCCGGCCGACGGGTACTGCGGCCTCGCCTGCGGCTTCTCGCGCTGCTGCTCGTCCGGGCGCCCGCGCGTGCTCGGCGCCGCCATCTGAGACCCGGACGCTGCACGGGCACGCCGACGCGACGCCGGTGGATGGGAGTCCCGCTCGGCTGCCATGGCACACGACGTTACCCGGTACCACCGACAGAAGTCCGGTGCCGTGGCCGAAATCTTTCATGGAGCGATCGGGAACGAAAGACCGACGGAGGGTGTCCGGAAACCGACTCCCGGAAGGATGGCCAGTTATCCACAGGGTCCCCGAACAGCTGATGTGATCATGGGCCCGGGCCTGTGGATAACTTTCCGCACGTCGTCGCCGCGATGGGGCATGCTGCGGTCAGCCGTCCGGAAACGATCGGAAGGGAGACCACCGTGCGCCTCATGCTGAAGCCCGCCCTGTCCCGCAGCTGGCGGGACTCCGAGACCCTGCAGTTCGGCACCGTCACCCGGTACGCCGGGGTGCTCGGCAACGCCGACAAGGCCCTCTGCGAGTTCCTCGACCTGGTCGACGGGACGCGCGAACGGCCCGAGCTCCTGTCCGCCGGCGAACGGATCGGGCTCGGCCGCGAGCCCACCGACACCCTGCTGAGCGAACTGGAGGAGACCGGGCTGCTCGACGACGCCGAGGCCGCCGGCCGGGCGCTGTCGCACTTCCCCCGGCCCCACCAGGACGTGCTCGGCCCCGACCTCGCCTCGCTGTCGCTGGTCCACTCCGGCCCGGGCGCCGCACCGGCGGTCCTGGCCCGCCGGGCCCGGGCCAGGATCGAGGTGCGCGGCGCGGGCCGGGTCGGCGCGGCCGTGGCGGCGGTGCTCGCCGCCGGCGGCACCGGCACCGTCACCGTGGCCGACAGCGGCCGGGTCCAGCCCGCCGACTGCTCCCCCGCGGGGCTGCCGCCCTCGGACATCGGGCGGCTGCGCTCGACGGTCGCCCGGGAGGCCGTCCAGCGCGCCACGGGCCGCCCACTGGCCCCGGTGCCCCGGCGGAAGGCCGACGACCCGCCACCCGACTTCGTGGTCCTCGCGCCCCGGGACGGCAGCGCCGCCTTCGCGGGCGGGACGTACGAGGCCCGACTGCTGCTCAAGGCCGGGGTGCCGCACCTGTACACGGGCGTGGTCGAGGAGTTCGGCATCATCGGGCCGCTGGTGATCCCCGGGCGGTCGGCCTGCGGGCACTGCCTGGTGCTGCGCCGGGAGGACGAGGACGCGGCCTGGCCGAGGGTCCTCGCCCAACTGGCGGACAACGGCCCCGGCCGGGCCCGCACCCCGGCCTGCGACACGGCCCTCGCCACGGCGGTGGCCGGACTGGCGGCGCTGCACGTCCAGGTCTACCTGGACGGCGGCCGGCCACCGAGCGTCGACGGCTGGTGCGAGGTCTCCGCGGGCGACGGCATGCCCCGCCGCCTGCGGCTGCGAGGACACCCGGACTGCGGCTGCCTGTGGCAGCCGCTGCCGCCGGGCTGAGGAGGACGGAGGGAGGACGGAACAAGGAACGCACCGGGCCCGGGCCCGGCGGCTGCGGGGCTCAGCAGCCGCCCGACCCGAAGCCCGGGGCCAACCCGGGCGAAGCGCCCGGCCCGGTGAGCCCATGGCCCGGTGAGCCCATGGCCAGGTGAGCCCATGGCCAGGTGAGCCCATGGCCAGGTGAGCCCATGGCCAGGTGAGCCCATGGCCCGGGGGCGGGCCCTGGGGCGGGGTGGGGGGCGGGGCGGAG